>CALDQK010000689.1 GCA_937911525.1 uncultured bacterium | reverse complement strand
GCGTGCAGTAGCTTGGCGCCGGCCTCCTCGGCGGGGTCGTGGTGGGGCGTGTCGATCGTGGGGGTCGGGGTCGGGTTCATGTGAGCTCTCCTTCTGGGGCTCACTACAGGACTCGCCGGGGCGTGTTACCGAGATTCTTCGAGCCGGTCTGGAAAGGACTTGCGCCCTCGCCAGCTGGATTGAACGAACGCGCGCCGCCAGCGTTGTTCGGGGCGAGAAGGAGGTGAGGCGTGATCGTCTACCCAGTCCTCGCCGGCGCCCCGCTGCGGGAGCGGCTCGAGCTGCGCGAGCGCAGCGAGGCCGCGCTGCGCTGCGCCTACTGCCACGAGTCGCTCGCGCGGAGCCTGGCCAAGCGCTGCGCCGAGTGCGCGACCTCCCTCCACCAGGACTGCTGGAAGGAGGCCGGGGCCTGCACGACGCTCGGCTGCGCGCGCGCTCGTCAGCGAGTGCGGCTGATCGTGATCCCGCCGCGCGAGCGGGCCAGCCCGCGACTGCGGCCCGAGAGCGCCATGGCCGCCTTCTTCACCTGGGCGGTCGCAGCCGGCTGCTACTGGGTCCTGCCCGAGTTCCGGCGCATGTTCGAGGAGACCGGGATCCCCCTGCCGCGCTCCACGGAGCTCGTCGTCTCGATCCCAAGCCTTGCTTGGCTGGTCGTGGCCGGATCGTTGAGCGCCGTGCTGCTGCTCAAGGACCGCTGGCTGACCGAGCGCTGGGCGGGGCGCGTCAACGTGGCGGCGCTCGTCGCGACGCTGACCTCCGTGCCCTGGATCGCTTGGCTGCTCTTCTGCCCGCTCATCACGCTGAGCGACCGGCTCTAGGAGAGCGCTCGCTCAGCAAGGTGTGGAGGTCCCGCGGGCGCGGGGCGAGGCTGGGGCGGACGGGTCGGTGCGCTAACCTGCTGCCGTGAGCGCCCCGCCCCCGCGAATCGATGGCTACACACTCGTGTCCGAGTTGGGGCGCGGCGGGATGGGCGTCGTCTACCAGGCCCAGGATCCCGCAGGTCGAGTGGTCGCGCTCAAGCTCCTGGTGCGCGGGCGCGAGGCTAGCCCAGCCCAGCGGAGCCGCTTCGAGCGGGAGGCGAACGCCCTGGCCCAGCTGCGACACCCCCACGTGGTCCAGTTGCTCGACCGGGGGACCTTCCAGGGTGCTCCCTACTTCGTGATGGAATACGTCGCGGGGGGCTCCCTCGCTGATCGGATCGAGGCGGGTCCCATGGCACCCTCGATCGTGGTGTCCCTCGGTCGCCAGCTGGCGGGGGCCTTGGCGGCGACGCACGCGCTCGGGTTGCTGCACCGGGACGTCAAGCCGGACAACGTGCTGCTAGGCGCGAGCGGCCAGGTGCAGCTGACCGACTTCGGCTTGGTCAAGGACCTGTTCGGGGAGAGCGAGCTAGAGCAGCTAACGCGGACTGGATCGCTCCTGGGGACCCCTGGCTTCTGGGCGCCCGAGCAGGCGCGGGGTCGACGGGATCTCGACGCCCGGGTCGACGTCTACGGGCTGGGGGCGACCCTCTACGCCGCGCTGGCGGGCCACCCGCCCTTCGTCGCGCCGACCCCCCTCGAGGTGATCCGCCTAGCCCAGGCTGGACCGCCGCCTCCGCTCCGGTCGCTCCGGCCTGAGCTCGACCCCGCGTTGAGCGAGGTCATCGAGCGCTGCATGCAGCAGGACCCCGCCGAGCGGTGGAGAAACGCGCTGGAGCTCGAGGCCGCGCTGGAGGAGTGCGCGTTCCGGGCGCCGGAACGCCCCCACGGGACCGCCCGGGGAGCGCTCTTGGGCGTGGCGGCGGCGAGCGTGGTCTTCGTCGCGCTGGGGCTCGGGCTCTGGGGCGCACAGCGCAACGAGACCCCGCAGCTGGCGGCTCCGAGCCCAAGCCCCAGCGCCTCAGCGGCTTCGACGCCTGCTCCCCTGAGCACACCGGACGACGACCGAGAGCAGGTCAAGGAGCGGGCCGAGCAGCTCCTGGCGCAGGCCGAAGCGGCGCGCGAGGGCGGTCGCCCGGGGGAGGCTCGGGAGCTGGCGCGGCAGGCCGCCGAGCTCGGGCTGCCGCAAGCCATGTTGGACTACGGCCAGCAGCTGACGCGAGGCGAGGACCCAGCGGAGCGGGCCGAGGCCGTCGCTTGGTTTCGTCGCGCCGCCGAGCTGGGTCACCTGGACGCGCTCTACAACTTGGCGTCCTGCCTCCTCGACGGGATCGGGGTCGAGCCGGACCGTGCGCAGGGGATCGAGCTCTTCAACCGCGCGGCCGAGCGTGGGCACGTCAAGGCCAACTACAACCTGGGGGTGATCTACGGCAAGGGCGACCTCGTGGCGCGCGACGAGCTCCGCGCCGCGACCTATTACCAGCGAGCCGCTCGCGGGGGGCACGCTGGGGCGGCCTGGACGCTCTACGGCTACTACTCTCAGGGGCGCGGAGTCCCGCGGGACGACCGGCGCGCGCTGGCCCTGCTGGAGCGAGCGGCCGGCGGGGGCCACGCCGTGGCTCTGCATGAGCTGGGCGAGCTCCTCCGCCACGGCAGCCCCCTCGTCGAGGTCGACCTCGGTCGGGCCCTCCGCTGCTACGAGCAGTCGGTCCAAGCCGGCTTCCTCGAGGCCCTCGTGGCCTTGGCCTTCATGCACAGCAGCGGTCAAGGAGTCCCCCGCAGCCCGACCCGAGCGCTGCAGTTGCTGGGCCAGGGAGCCCGGGCCGGCGACCCGGCCTGCATGGCGAGCCTGGGCGCGATGCTCCTCCAGGCGGGCAAGCGCAAGGCCGCCGCGATGTGGTGGCGCAAGGCGGCCAAGGCGGGGCACCTCGGCGGGATCTACGGGCACGCGCTCTCCTTGGTCGAGGGCTACGGTGAGGCGGGGGTCGACCTGCCGGAGGCCAAGCGCTGGCTGCAGCGCCTGTTGAGCGACAAGAGCAAGTCCAGCTACAGCCGCTCGCTCCGTCGGGAGGCGCGCCAGCTGCTCGCGCGGATCGGCGGCTAAGCCCCCCGTGGCGCGAGCGAGGCGTAGAGCTCCCGCAGGCGCGCGGCCAGGCTGGGGTAGGCGAAGCGCTCGACGGCGCCGGCGCGAGCCGCGCGCGACCACTCGGCCCGCTCGGCGGGGTCGCGGGCCACGCGCAGGAAGGCGTCGCGCAGGTC
>CALDQK010000688.1 GCA_937911525.1 uncultured bacterium | reverse complement strand
CGCCCGCTCCAACCGGGAGCGTCGTCCCGCCGCGCCCCGCGCCGAAGGACGCCAGCGAGGCGTGGCGCGACGCCGCGGCTGGCGCGCAGGGGTGGCCGCTTCGGCTGGCGCGAGCCCTCAAGGGCGAGGCCGAGCGGGCGGCGCTGCTGAGGCCCTTCGCGGAGCCGAGCCCCGAGCTCCGCCGCCTGCTGGACCTCGTGCGAGCGCTGCCGATCTACGACCCCAGGGTCCGGCGCCCGGTCCCCTTCCAGCGGCGCCTGCGCCTCCGCTACGAGGAGCACCAGGCGCTCGACCCAGGAGCGCTGCCCAAGGAGAGCGACGCCGCCGTCGGGCTGCTCCTCCTGGCCGACCCCAGCCTGTGGTGGCAAGAGCGCTGGCTCCTGAGCAAGGAGGGGTGGCAGAGCGTCAAGCGCGCCCTCGTCGACCGCTCCCTGGGCGAAGAGCGCGCCCAGACGCTGCTGGCGGGCCTCTGCGCCGCGCGAGACGGCAAGTGGAGCGAAGCGACCCCCAAGCTCTTGCAGGCCTTCAGCGCCCTCGCGGAGCAGGCCTCCGCGCTCGCCGGCGCGCAGCAGGAGTGGCGCCAGGTCGCCGGCGCCGAGACCCCGTCCGCCTACGCAGCCGCGCTCCAGCCCTGGACCGCCCGCTTCATCGGGAAGACCAAGGGCGGGGCCAGCCTGCTCCAGCGGGTCAAGAAGTAGCCCGGCCGCAGCCGAGCGCTACCTGAAGGCGCGGATCGCGTCCTTGACCGCCGTCCACGGACGTCCGCCCTGGATCCGCTCGAGCGGGTCCTTGAACTTGGCGCGCTGGGTGCAGAGATCCGTCAGGACGTGGCGCAGCTCCTTGGGGTGGAACCAGACCTTGGAGCTGAGGTTGGGCAGGACGTCGGCGCGAACGCAGACGACCTCGCCGCTGAGGTAGAAGCGGCAGTTGTCGAGGGCCACGTTGAGGTAGTTCAACGCTACCGGGAGCTGATCACTCGCCGGCCCGTCCAGCGTCAGCACCTCGCCCTCGGCCGCGATCAAGCCGCGGTCGTCGGGGGTCCAGAAGCGGAAGCTCATCGGCTCGTAGCTGCCTGGGGAGAAGTCCGCGTAGACGGCGCCAGCCGCGTCTTCGCTCGGCTGGAGACCGAGCTCTCGCAGCGCGTTGCGCAGCTCCTGGCGAGCCTGTTGGCCTTCGCCGGCGGTGCTGTCTAGGTCTGGGCTGAACGCGGCCATGGCTGAAGAACCTACCAGGCGCGCGAGCCGAGGGCCATCGCTCAGGCGCCCCCGGACTGACGGCGCTCCTCCTCGGCCGCCTCACGGTCCGCGGCGCTGCCGCGACGCTGCTTCTCCCACTTCTTGAGCGCCTTCTTGCCCGGCTCACCGCAGGCCCGCATGGCCTGGTCGATCCGCGAGAGCGAGCGGGGCTTGCCCAGCTGAGAGAGGGTGTCGAAGAGGGGGGGAGTCTCCTTCTTGCCGGCGATCGCCACGCGGATCGACATGAAGAGGTCGCGCGCCTTCCAGCCCGTCCAGGCCTCGCTCGCCAGCATGCGGCACACCCCCTCCAGGTGCGCTGGCGTCCACTCGCTGACCAGCTCCAGGCGCTCGCGGACCTCGCGCAGGGCGAAGTGGGCGTCCTGAGGCTCCTGGCCCTTGGGCACCAGGCCCTCGACGAGCTGGCGCAGGTTGAGGTCCTTTTGCTTGCGGGTCTCGGGCGTGTAGTGGTTCACGTCGCCCATGAAGAAGTCCGCCGTGCCGACGACCTCGCCCAGGGTCTCGACGCGCGGCTGCAGCAAGGGCGCGAGCTCGATCAGCCGCTCGCGAGAGAGCATGTAGTCGCGCACGGTGTCAGCGAAGTCGGCCGGCGAGAGCGCGCGCAGGTGGCTGGCGTTGACGTAGCGCAGCTTGTCCTGGTCGAACACGGGCCCGCCGAGCGCGACCTGGTCGAGGCGGAAGTGCGCGCACATGTCGTCGAAGGAGAAGATCTCCTGGTTGCCGCCGTCCTCGGTCTTGGGGCCGCCCCAGCCCATCAGCCCGAGGAAGTTCAGCATGGCCTGGGGGAGGAACCCGGCCTCGCGGTAGTGCAGGAGCGAGGTCGGGTTCTTGCGCTTGCTGATCTTGCTCTTGTCGGCGTTGCGCAGCAGGGGCATGTGGCACAGGACCGGCATCTCCCAGCCGAAGGCGTCGAAGAGCACCTTGTGGATCGCGGCCGAGCTGATCCACTCCTCGGCGCGCACGATGTGGCTGATCTGCATCAGGTGATCGTCGACGCAGGAGGCGAGGTGGTAGGTCGGGAACCCGTCCTGCTTGACCAGCACCTGGTCCTGGAAGTTGTCCTGCTTGAGCTCGATCTCGCCCCGCAGCAGATCGTCGACCACGACCGAGCCCTCGAGCGGCATCGCGAGCCGGATCACGTGGGGCTCGCCCGCCGCCACGCGCTTGCTGGCCTCCTCCTGGTCGATCGAGCGGCAGCGGCGGTCGTAGCCGCGCTTGCTCGCCTTGTTGGCCTCCTGCTCCTTGCGCATCTCGGCCAGGCGCTCGGCCGTGCAGAAGCAGGGGTAGGCCCCGCCGCGCTCGAGCAGCAGGCGGGCGTGCTGGTCGTAGATCTCCTTCCGCTCGCTCTGTCGATAGGGGCCGTGGGGACCGCCCTTGTCGGGGCCCTCGTCCCAGTCGAGGCCCAGCCAGCGCAGCGAGTCGAAGATCTGCTGCTCCGAGTCGGCGCGGTAGCGGGTCCGGTCCGTGTCGTCGATCCGCAGGATGAACTGGCCGCCGTGCTGACGCGCGTGGACCAGGTTGACCAGGCCCATGTAGCCGGTCCCAACGTGGGGGTCGCCGGTCGGGCTGGGGGCGATGCGCATGCGGACGGGGCGCTCGGTCATGGGGGCTTGCTCCTCGGGGCGGGGGACTCTACACGAGCCGCTGGGGTGTTGTAGCGTCGCGCCCGTGAGTGACGAGGCGAGGCGACCGTGGTGGCGACCAGCCTGGGCGGACGTGCTGCACGCAGTCGATCTGGTCGCGTGGTCGGGCGGGCTGCTCCTGGTGGTCGGGCTGGCGCTGCGCCTGGGTCCTCGCGACGGCTGGGGCTCCGTGTGGGCGATCCCCTTCTATGCGACCCCGCTCGGGATCCACGTGGCCGGCGGCGCCCTGGCCTCGATCTGGGCCAGCCTGCGGCGACAGCCTCGACGAGCGCTGGCCTGGGGACTCTTCGCCTGGGTCATGACGGGCTGGCTGCTCGCGACCCACTGGCGCTGGGAGCCCCGCTCGAGCGCGCCTGCTGACTTGAGCCTCGTCTACTGGAACATCGCGCGGCCTCAGGCGGACTCGAGCGGACGAGTCGCGGCTGCCCTACGAGACCTGGGCGTCGACCTGCTCTGCCTGGCCGAGGTCAACCCGCTCCGGAAGAGACGAGAAGCCCCCTTCGTAGAGACGGTCGAACCCCAGCTGCCTGGCTATCGGAGGTTGGCCTCCACCGCCCACATTGGACTTTGGGTCGGCGCGCGGATTGGCAGCCAGCTGGAGATCGTTTCTTCCCGGCGGGAATACCTGAAGGTGGCTTGGGGCTTCGATCTGGACCTGCGCTGGCGAGGGCGCCCGCTGCGAGTGCTCGTGGTGGACTTCGACAGCGCCCCCAGCACGACCCGCACTCGAGCCATGGGGCCGCTGCGAGAGTGGGTCGAGCGTCAGACCGCCCCCTGGCTCGTGATCGGCGACTTCAACACGCCGCTCGACTCGGTCTGCTTCGACGCCTGGAGGGCCGAAGGCCGCCACGCCTTCGAGCGCGCAGGCCGGGGCTACATGGCCAGCTGGCCGCTCTACCCCGCGCCGGTGCTCGCGATCGACCACGCGTTCACGAGCGGGCTGACCCCGCTGCGCGTGGACCTGCTCAGCGACCTGATCTCCGACCACCGCGCGCTGCGGCTGGAGTTGGCCTTCAGTCCTCCCAAGGCTCCTTAGCAGGCTCCTCGCCTTCGACCTCCAGCGCGTCTGGGTCGCGCAGGTGCGAGCGCAGGGTGCCGATCAGGCGCGGGTGGCAGCGCAGGTCGAAGCGGATCCGCTCGTCCTCGAGCTCCTTGGCGAAGATCTCGGCCGCGCTCTCCAGGTAGGCCAAGGCCTTCCCTTCGCGCACGTCGAGCCACACCCGCACGTCGAGCTCACCCTTGGCCGCGCGCTCGTTGACGATCTGGCGCAGCTCCGCGATCCCGACCCCGGTCTTGGCGGAGACGCGGACCGTGTTGGCCAGGCGGCGCTCGAGGTAGGGCAGCTCCTCGGGCGGGGTCGCGTCGATCTTGTTCAGGACGATCAGCTCGTCCTTCTGGTCGGCGCCGATCTGCTTGAGGACCTCGCGCACGGCCTTGACCTGCTCGAGGGGCTGGGGGTCGCTGGCGTCGACCACGTGCAGGAGCAGGTCGGCCTGGGTGACCTCCTCCAGGGTCGCGTGGAAGGACTCGACCAGGCGGTGGGGCAGGTGGCGAATGAAGCCGACCGTGTCCGAGAGCAGGACGCGGCGGTTGTGGCCGACCTCCCAGGCGCGGGTCCGTGTGTCCAGGGTGGCGAAGAGCTGATCGGCCGCGTAGACGTCGGCGGTCGTCAGCGCGTTCATGAGGGTCGACTTGCCCGCGTTGGTGTAGCCGACGAGCGAGACCGTGAAGGCCTCCTTGCGGGTCTTGACCTCGCGCTCCTTGCGCTCGCGGAACACCTTCAGCTCGTCCTTGAGCTCCTGGATCCGCTTGCGCACGAGCCGGCGGTCGACCTCGAGTTGCTTCTCACCCGGGCCGCGCAGGCCGACGCCGGGGTCGAGGTGGCTCCACAGCTTGCGCAGGCGAGGCAGCGCATACTCGAGCTGAGCGACCTCCACCTGCCGGCGCGACTGCGGGGTGCGCGCGTGGCTGGCGAAGATGTCGAGGATCAGCTCGGTCCGGTCGATGACCTTCTTGCCGAGCGCCTTCTCGAGGTTGCGCCGCTGCCGCGGCGAGAGCTCGTTGTCGAAGATCACCACCTCGGCGCCAGCCTCCGCCAGCCGCTCCGAGAGGAGGGTCACGCTGCCCTTGCCCAGGCAGGTGGCGGGGTCGGGGCGGTCGCGCTTCTGGACGACCTGCTCGCCCACGACCGTGACGCCGGCGGTCTTGGCCAGGAGCGCGAGCTCGCCCAGGGGCTCGGGGCGATCGAAGCGCGGATCGTTGCGAGGCAGTCGGGCCGCGAGCACGGCTCGCTCGGCGACGCGCTCGGTCGAGACGAGCCCGCTCCGGTCGCGCTGCGGCGCATCCTCGTCGGGGCGCTCGGCGGGGGACTTCTCGGCGGTCCAGCCCTTGGCCACGGGCTTCCCTTGGGTTGGGGTCCGTCGTAAAGAAGGCACTATCAAGGGGAGGCTCCTGGGGATCAACGCCTATTCCCGTCCGAATGGCAGGAAGGCGGATCCGCTGCACGGGAGCCTATACCCACCCCGGCGAGCGCCCTGTCAATCGGTCCTCCGTACACGAGCAGACGACGCCCTCGCCGGACGTCGTCTGCCATGAGTCGAAGGCTAGTGCAGGAGCCTCAGCACACACCTCAGAGCGAAAGCGTAAGGGGCTGGTGCGCAACCATTCTCGAGG
>CALDQK010000687.1 GCA_937911525.1 uncultured bacterium | reverse complement strand
ATGGCAGCGAGGTACGACGTCCTTGTTTCACTAATGGTGATGTTTGCGGGCTAGCCGAGCAGCTGCTTCAGCGGCTTCCCCTCGTTCAAGGTGATCGGCCGCCCCTGCGGCGTATCGAACACCTGGCTGCCGTCGATATCGAGGCGCTTCAGGAGCGTGGCGTAGACGTCCGCGGGCGAGATCGGGGTCTGGGGAGCCTGCTCGCCCTTCGGGTCGGTCGAGCCGAGGGTCTGGCCGACCTTCAGCCCGCCGCCGGCCAGGGCCAGCGAGAAGCCGCGCGTCCAGTGGTCGCGGCCCTCCAGCGGGTTGATCGTGGGCGTGCGGCCGAACTCGCTCGCGCACAGGATCAGGGTCGAGTCGAGCAGGTCGCGCTGGGCCAGGTCGTCGAGGAGGGCCGAGAAGCCGCGGTCGAGGGCCTCGGTCTTGGGCTTGGTCAGCTCGAAGTGGTCCACGTGGGTGTCCCAGTTGCCCAGCGAGACCTCGATCGCCGGCACGCCGACCTCGACCAGGCGGCGCGCCGCCAGGCAGGCCCGCCCGAAGGGCGTGTCGCCGTAGGCCTCGCGCACGGCGGCCGGCTCCTGGGCCACGTCGAAGGCGCCCACCTGGGGGCTGTCCATCATTTGCTTGGCGCGGCGGGCCAGGTCGAGGTGCTGGGTGTCGCCGGCGCGCTGGCCGCGCCCGCGCCGGAAGCCGCCCTCGAGCAGCTCCAGCCCCTTCAGGCGCCGCTCGAAGCGCTGCTTGCCGACCGGCGAGATCAGGTCCGGGACCGGGCGGGCGGGGTCGCCGACCTTGAAGGCGTCGAAGGGCACGCCCAGGTAGCCGCCCCGCGGCGGGTGCGGGGAGAGGAAGGACACGTGCTGAGGGATCTTGACCTCGTCCCGCTCGAGCTCGTGGGCCACGGCCGCGCTGATCGCGGGGTGACGGGCGGTGGCGAGCATGGGGTGGCCCGTGCGCATTAGATAGCGCCCGCGCTGGTGCTCGCCCTCCTTGGTCACCAGCGAGCGGATCACCGCCAGCTTGTCGGCGCGCTCGGCCAGGCGGGGCAGGCCGGCGGCGAAGTGGACGCCCTTCTGCTTGGTCGCGATCGCCTGGGTCGGCCCGCCGATCTTGCCGCCGGGGTGGGGGTCGAAGGTCTCGAGCTGGCTGGCGCCGCCGTCGAGCCAGAGCACGATCAGGGCCTTGGCGTGGCCCGGCTCGGCGGCGCTCGCGCGGCGCGGCCAGAGCCCCCCCAGGGTCAGGCTGGCCAGGGCGCCGCCGCTCAAGCGGAGCAGCTCGCGGCGCGAGAGGTGCGGCTTCAGCGGCTCCATGCGAACTCCGTCGTGTTGAGCAGGCACCAGAGCAGGTCGGCCAGGACCTCGGCGCGCTTCCCGTTGTCGCCCTCGACCTCGGCCAGCAGCCCGCCGAAGTAGTCGCGCTCGGCGGGGCTGGGGCGGCGGGTCAGGGTGGCCAGGAAGGCCGCGTCCAGGGCGACCTCGTCGTCGGGGGCCAGCAGGGCCAGGCGCTGGGCGGTGCCGAAGGGGTCGTCGGCCTTGGTCCGCTCGGTGACCTGGTCGCCGTTGAGGAGGTGCAGGCGCTGCAGCAGGGTCTCCTCCTCGGGCTCCTCGAGGGCCAGGTCGTCGGCGTGGCGCTCGACGAAGCCGTTGCGCCCGCCCCAGAAGGCCAGCCGCAGCAGGGGGGCGCGCTGCTCGTCGTAGGCGCGGAAGGAGGTCGACTGGAGCACGGCGCTCGCGAGCTGGTCGCCGCGCAGGGCCTTGAGGGGCCGCAGAGCCATGGCCTCCAGCGCGCCCTCCGCCTCGCCCGCGCCCTCGGCCTGGGCCGAGGAGAGCGCGTAGGCGCGGGTGCCCACGATCGCCCGGATCAGGTGGCGCAGGTCGTAGCCGCTGCGGCGGAAGTCGCGAGCCAGGAGCTCGAGCAGGACCTCGTCGCGCGGCGCGCTCGAGTCGAGCTCGTCGACGGGCTCGACCAGGCCGCGGCCCATCAGCCACAGCCAGAAGCGGTTGACCAGGGCGCGGGCGAAGAAGGGGTTGTCGGGGTGGGTGACCCAGGCCGCCAGCGCGCGGCGGCGGCCGCGGCGGCCCTCGATCGCGGGCAGGAGCTCGGGGGCCAGGGGCACGCGCGGCTGGACCGTGCGGGTCTCGATCGCGGGGTCGAGGGGCTGCTTGGGGTCGCGCACGACCCGCACCGGCTGGCCGAAGGGCGCGCGGACCAGCTTCTCGTCGTCGTCCTCCTCGTCGTCCTGGGGCGCTTCGCCGTCCTTGGGCTCCTCGCCGTCCTGGGGCCAGTCCTGCTCCTGCTCCTTGGCCTCTCGGTGGGCCTCGTCGTCGGGCGCCATGCTGCCCATGGCCACGCCCATGCCCATCCCGGCCGCGGCGCCGGGGAGCTGGAACTCGAGCTCGCCCTTGGACTGGTCGCGCACGCCGCCGATCTGGCGCTCGGTGCGGGCGAAGAAGGCGGCCAGGCCCTCGAAGTCCCGCTGCTTCCAGCGGGTGAAGGGGTGGTCGTGGCACTGGGCGCAGTCGATCCGCACGCCGAGGAAGGCGCGGGTGGTCCGGGCGGCCAGCTTGACCGGGTCGACGTCCTGGCTGACGGCGAAGTTGACGGCGGGGGCGTCGGTCGAGAGCCCCTCGGCGGTCAGGAGCTCGCGCACCAGCTCGTCCCAGGGGCGATTCTGGCGGACCTGAGCCGTCAGCCAGGTCACCAGGCGCCCGCGCCGGTAGAGGAGGTCGTCCTGCTTGGTGTCCCGGCCGCCGACCGCGATCCGGGCCAGGCGCTCGGCCAGGACGGCGTCGAAGCGCGGGTCCGTGAAGGCGCGCTCGAGCAGCCAGGCCCGCCGCTCGGGCTCGGGGACCCGCTCCAGAGCCCGCAGCTCGGCCAGGCTGGGGATCGTGCCCAGGAGGTCCAGCCACAGCCGGCGAGCCAGGGTCAGCTCGTCGACCCCGAGGGCGGGTTGGACGCCCTGCTCGACCCAGCGGGCGCTGAGGCGCGAGTCGATCGAAGCGCTCAGGGCCTGGCTCTGCTGCAGGGGGGCTCGCTTCGGCTTCACCCCCCGTCCGTCGTCGCCCGAGAAGCTGAGCGCGAGGCCCAGGGGAATCGAGAGCAGGATCCAAGCGCGCATATCGAGTCCTACCGCGCGGGGGGCGAGGCGGTTCCGGAGGGCGGTCGGGCGAAATCGCTCGCCCGCCCGTGCCCATCGTTCTCGTTTCAGAAGTGCCTGCCGTGAAATGCTTTTGGGCGAATAGCCCTCACTTCCGGTCACGGAAGTGTCAGCCGAAAAGAAAAAACACCGCCCAGCGCACGGGCGGATGGGGGGGTCGGCTAAGCACTCCTGGAAGGAAGGGAGTCAGGATGAACCACTCGGCTCTTTCGCTCGCCATGGCTGCGGCCATGGTCATGGCCCTGGGCACGACCGTCGCGGCGCAGGACTTCAGCGTCGACGTCACCGCCAGCTCGCTCAACGTCCGCAACGGCGTGTGGGGGAGCAAGCTCGGCAGCGTCCGCAACGGGCAGAGCTTCGTCGTCCGGGCGCAGAGCCAGGGCTGGTATCGGATCGACTGGTCCGGTCGCGAGGCCTGGATCTCGGGGTCCTACGCCAGCCGCAGTAGCCGGCCGATCGTCGAGGTCACCGCCAGCTCGCTCAACGCCCGCAGCGGTCCCTCGACCGGCAACTCGATCCTGGTCAGCCTGCCCCGCGGCCAGCGCTACGTGCGCCTCGACCAGAGCGGCAGCTGGCTCAAGATCCAGCTCGACTCGCGCCAGGCCTGGATCCACGGCGACTACACCCGGGCGGTCAGCGGCGGCGCCACCCCGGCCCCCAGCCCGACCCCCAGCCCGACCCCCGCGCCGGCCCCTGGCGGGAGCGACCTGGCCGGCCTCGACGTGGCCCTCGACACCGGCCACGGCGTGACCGGCTCGGGCGACTTCGACCCGGGCGCGGTCAACCGCTTCAACGGGATCCGCGAATACGACCTCAACCGCGAGGTGGGCTTCCGCGTCCGCGACCTGCTCCGTGCCCGCGGCGCTCGCGTCAGCCTCAACACCTACCCCAGCGGCTCGGTTCGCCGCAGCCTGTTCCAGAAGGGGACCGTCGCCCGCGGGCACGACCTCTTCGTCTCGCTGCACCACAACGCCTTCAACGATAGCGCCCAGGGCGCCGAGGTCCTGGTCCACAAGACCAAGACCACCTCGAGCTCGATCCGGCTCGCGCAGCTGATCCAGGACCGCCTGGTCCAGCGGATCTTCGCGGGGCAGAGCCGCTACGACCGCGGCGTGAAGCGCCAGAGCCTCGGCGTGCTCTCGGGCGCCCACAGCCAAATCAGCACCGCCGTCCTCGTCGAGGGCTTCTTCCTCGACCCCAGCAACGTGACCCGCGCCAAGGCCGACCAGTGGGTCGAGGCCGAGGCCCAGGCGATCGCCGACGGGATCGCGACCTACTGGAAGACGCGCTAGCGCGGGGCAGCGAACAACTGTGAGACGCGCTGAGCTGGAGCGTGCTGGACGTCGGACGTTCGGCAGTCCCCCCTCCGCTCAGCGCGTTCGTCATTGGTTGCCGGCGGGCCGCGCCAGGGCGGATAGCCTCTCAGCATGACCAGGGCGCCCCAGCTGGCCGGACTCGGGTTGGTCGCTCTGGTGGCGATCGCGCTCGGGGCGTGGCTGCTCGCGGACGCCGAGGTCGAGCCCCGGGTGGAGCCGAGCCAGGTCGGCGCTGCGGAGCCGAGCCCTTCGCGCGCGGGAGTCGCGCGGGACCAGGGCGCGGCGCGGGCGCCCCGGTCCAGCCAGATCGCTCCCGACGCCACAGCGAAGGCGACAGCTCAGCAGGGCGAGGTCGACCCCGAGCCGCCGCCGCCCCCCGGGGAGCAGCCGCTGCTGCGGGTCTGCAACGCGGCCGGGCTCCCCCTCGAGGCCGTCGTCAGCTCGCTCGCGGGGGCGCGCCTCGCGAGCGGACGGGGCGAAGTGCGGGTGCCCGCGCTCCCCGGCCAGCCCGTGCGGGTCGCCTCGCCCGGGCACTTGCCCGAGATCCTGCCGCTCGCGGCTGGGTCGACCGAGCTCGTCCTCTCGCCGGGGCGCGTGCTCGCGGGCGAGGTGGTCGCGGCCGAGGACGGGCGGCCCCTCGCTGGCGCCCGGGTCGAGGCCATGGCGGCCCTGACCCAGAGCGACGCCGGCGGGCGCTTCGAGCTGGCGGTCCCCCTCGAGGGCCGGGCTGAGCTGCTCGTGACCGCGGCGGATCGACCGGCGACCCGGGCGCGCGAGGGCGAAGGGCCGCTGCGGATCGAGGTCCCGCGCGGCCTCGGCGCGCGCGGGCGCGTCGTGCGCAGCGACGGGGCGGCTCCGGGCGTGGTCGAGCTGCTGCTCGTCGGCGGCCAGCAGCTGCACCGCTCCTTCCGCGCGCGCAGCCAGCCGGACGGACGCTTCGAGCTGGCCGGCGGGCTGCTCGAGGGCGAGCAGGTGATGGTCTTCGCCCGCGCCGCGGACGGCTGGCAGACGCCCCGGGCGCCGCGCTGGCAGGTGGAGGTCGACGCCCTGAGCGCCACCCTCGAGGCGCCCGCCGCGCTGACCCTGGCCGAGCCCTG
>CALDQK010000686.1 GCA_937911525.1 uncultured bacterium | reverse complement strand
CGTCCCCGACCACGTCGGCGCCGGCACCTCGGACAAGCCGCAGGACTACGCCTACACGCTCAAGAGCCACGTCGACAACCTGAGGGCGCTCGTCGAGCAGCTCGACCTGAAGAAGGTCACCCTGGTCGTCCACGACTGGGGCGGCCCGATCGGCCTCTGCTGGGCGCTGCTGCGCGGCGGGCTGGAGCGGGTCGAGCGGGTCGTGATCCTCAACACCTCGGCCTTCCTCAGCAAGTCGATCCCCTTCACCATCGACATTTGCCGGATCCCCGGCTTCGGCGCGCTCTGCATTCGCGGGCTGAACGCCTTCGGTCGCGCCGCCGTGGTCCGCGCCGTGGCCAAGCCCATGGCGCGCGAGGTCAAGCGCGGCTACCTCGGCCCCTACGGCTCGTGGGCCGAGCGGGTCGGGCACCTCGAGTTCGTGCACGACATCCCGATGCACCCCGGCATTCCCAGCTACGCCCTGGTCCAGGAGCTCGAGCAGAAGCTGCCGACCCTGGCCGAGCGGCCGGTGATGCTCTGCTGGGGCGGCAAGGACTTCTGCTTCCACGACGGCTTCCTGGAGGGCTTCAAGGAGCGCCTGCCCGAGGCCGCCGTGCACCGCTTCGCCGGGGCCGGGCACTACGTGCTCGAGGACGCCGGCGACGAGGTGATCGCGCTGATGCGCGACTTCATGGGCGCGGACGCAGCCAGCGGGAGCGAGGCGCCCAGCGAGCAGAACGCCTCGACCGCCGTCTGAGCCGGTGAGCTCCTCGCCGGCGCTCGACGTGACCGCCTCCGACGAGGCCTCGGGGCCCAGCGCTCTCTCGGCGAACGACGCCTTCAACATCGCGCACCACCTCCCTCGTCAGGCGGCTGAGCGCCCCTACGCGCGGGCGGTGGTGATCCCGCGTGAGCGCGGCAAGGACGGGCGGCGGGCCTACGCCCAGGCGACCTTCCTCCAGCTGAACCAGCTCTGCGATCGCTACGCCCACGCGCTGCGCGCGGCGGGCGTCGAGCGGGGCCAGCGAGTGCTGATCCTGGTCAAGCCGGGCGCCGAGCTGGTGGCGGTGATCTACGCCGTGTTCAAGCTGGGCGCGGTCGCGGTGTTCATCGACCCCGGCATGGGGCTCAAGAAGCTCGTCGAGTGCGTGGCGCGGATCGAGCCCGCGGCCTTCGTGGGCGTCTCGCGCGCCCAGGCGGCCCTGGCCCTCTTCGGGCGGCGCGCGCTCGAGACGGTCAAGGTCCGGGCCCTGGTCGGCGGGGGCCTGGGCTGGGGCGCGCTGGACCTCGACCAGGCGGCGCGGGACCTCGCAGCCCTGGGCGCGGGCGGCGAGCCCTTCGAGATCGCGCCGACCCGGGCCAGCGACACGGCCGCGGTGCTCTTCACCAGCGGCAGCACGGGCCCCGCCAAGGGCGTCGTCTACCAGCACGGCATGTTCCAGGCCCAGGTCGACCACCTGCGCGAGGTCTACGGGATCGAGCCGGGCGAGGTCGACTTGCCCGGGCTGCCGGTGTTCGCGCTCTTCAGCGTGGCCTTCGGCGCCACGACCGTGTTCCCCGACATGGACCCGACCAAGCCGGCCCAGCACGACCCCAAGCTGTGGGTCGAGGCGATCGAGGACCACGGGGTGACCTACTCCTTCGGCTCGCCGGCGATCTGGTGGCCCGTGGCTCGCTACTGCCGGGAGCGCGGGATCAAGCTCCCCTCCCTGCGGCGGGTGCTGATGGCCGGGGCCCCGGTCCCGCCGGCCCTGCACGAGCAGCTCGCCGAGCTGCTCGGCCCCGACGCGCGCACCCACACCCCCTACGGCGCGACCGAGGGCCTGCCGGTCAGCACGATCGACGGCGAGACCCTGATCGAGACCTTCGCGGCGACCCGCGAGGGCGCGGGGACCTGCGTCGGTCACCCCTTGCCCGGCGTCGACGTGCGGGTGATCGCGATCAGCGACGAGCCGATCGCGCGCTTCGCCGACATCGAGGGGCTCGGGCCTGGCGAGCGGGGCGAGATCGTGGTCGCCGGTCGCCAGGTGACGCAGGAGTACTGCGAGCTGCCCGAGGCGACCGCCGCGGCCAAGATCCGCGAGGGCGAGCGGGTCTGGCACCGAATGGGGGACATGGGCTACCTCGACGACGAGGGCCGGCTGTGGTTCCTGGGGCGCAAGAGCCACCGGGTCGAGACCGGGAGCGAGCGCCTCTACCCCGTCGCCTGCGAGGCCGTGTTCAACGAGCACCCCAAGGTCTATCGCAGCGCCCTGGTCGGGATCGGCGCGCGGGGAGCGCAGACCCCCGCGATCGTGGTCGAGCCCCTGGCAGGCCACTTCCCGCGCGGCGCTGCGGCTCAGGCCAGCTTCCGCGAGGAGCTCGCCCAGCTGGCCCAGGCCCACGAGCACACCCGCGGGATCGAGCGCTTCCTCTTTCACGAGTCCTTTCCGGTCGACCTGAGGCACAACGCTAAGATCCGCCGCGGCGACCTCGCCGCCTGGGCGAGCGCTGCGCGTTGATGCGGCGGGGGACTTCGATGGGTGAATGGGTGCGCAGCGCTCGGTGTCTTCTGGGGGGGCGGTGCCCCCCCAGACCCCCCATCTGGGCGAGGCTCCGATCCGACCGCGCGCCAGCACTAGCTGGCGCTCGTGGTTTGGAGACCGCACGGACCTCTCAATGGGCGCCAGCTAGTAAGGCGCGCTGGCTGGCGCTCGTGAGCGAAGACGGCAGGCCTTCCGAGAGACGACCGGCTCCGGTCCTGTCTCCGGCCTCGGTCCTGTGTCCGGTTCCGGCCCGTGGCTGAGTCCGTATTGGTGACCGGCGGCGGCGGCTTCCTCGGCCGAGCGATCGTCGACCAGCTGCTCGAGCGAGGGGACTCGGTCCGGGTGTTCAGCCGGCGGACCTTCCCCGACCTGATCGAGCGCGGGGTGGAGTGCGCGCAGGGCGACCTGGCCGACCCCGCCGCCGTGGCGCGAGCCTGCCAGGGGATCGACGTCGTGCATCACGTGGCGGCCCTGGCCGGCGCCTGGGGCAAGACCGCGGACTTCGAGCGGACCAACGTCCTCGGGACGGAGAACGTGATCGCGGCGTGCCGGCAGGTCGGCGTGCGGCGGCTGGTGTTCACCTCCAGCCCGAGCGTGATCTCGCCGCCGACCTTCGAGCACCACGAGAACGCCGACGAGTCGCTGCCCTACCCGACCGAGTGGCTGGCCGACTACCCGCGGACCAAGGCGCTGGCCGAGCAGGCGGTGCTGGCCGCCAACGACGCCGAGCTCGCGACCTGCGCCCTGCGCCCGCACCTGATCGTGGGCCCCGGCGACCCCCACCTGATCCCGCGCGTGATCGCGCAGGCCCGCGCGGGGAAGCTGCGGATCGTGGGCGAGGGCGACAACCTGGTCTCGCTGACCCACGTCGAGAACGCCGCCTGGGCGCACGTCCTGGCTCAGGACAAGCTCGCGCCGGGGAGCGCCTGCGCGGGCAAGGCCTACTTCATCACCCAGGAGGAGCCGGTGGCGCTCTGGGCCTGGATCAACGAGCTGCTCGACGCCCTCGGCCTCCCCCCGGTCGAGAAGCAGATCAGCTACCGGGCGGCCTTCCGCCTGGGCGGGGCGCTCGAGACCGTGTGGCGCTGGTTCCGCCTCTCGGGTGAGCCGCCCATGACGCGCTTCGTGGCGACCCAGCTCGCGACCAGCCACTACTTCGACCTCAGCGCGGCGCGGGCAGACCTGGGCTACGCGCCCGAGGAGCGGCTCAAGATGAAGCGAGTCACGGCGCGGCTCTACGCCTACTACCTCGAGGGCGCCGGCAAGGCGCTCTTGGCGGCGAGCTCGTGATCGACTGGAGCGCGCTCGCCGACGAGCTGGGCCTCGAGCTGCTGCAGCTCTCGCTCGAGGACGGCGTGCGGATCGGCTACCTGGCCGAGCGCGGGCTCGATCCGGACCAGGCCGAGAGCCTCCCCCCGGCGCAGCGCAAGGAGCTCGGGCACGCCCTCAAGGCGGTCTCGATGCTCGCGGGCCTCGCGGGCATGGCGCTCGGAGGCCTCTCGCTCGCGAAGGCCAACTTGCTGCGGGGTGAATACCAGGGCCTGCGCGCCCACGTGTTCCAGCGCCGCGGGGAACACCCCAGCATTGGGATCTCGCTCCGCTTCGCGGCGCCCGTCGGCTGCGGCCTGCGGATCGTGCGGGAGGGGCTGCACCACAAGCTCGGCAAGCTGCTGCGCCTGACCCAGGACCTGCAGCTGGCCGACCCCGAGCTCGATCCGCTCGTCCTGATCCAAGCCGAAGACGAGTCGCGGGCGCGCGACTGGCTCGCCAACGAGGCGCTGCGCGCAGAGCTGCTGCAGCTCTTTCAGCTCTCGGAAGGCGTCGAGGTCCTCGACTGGGGCCTCCGCTACGACGAGCCCGGCGAGACGATCAACGCGGGGCGGGCGCGCGCGATCCTGGACGCCATGGCCAACGTCGCGGCCTCAGCGGGCCAGTAGGCGCAGCTTCTTCTCGGCGAGGCTGCGGACCGCTTCGTCCTCGGTCGTCTCGATGCAGCGCTGCAGCCAGGCTCTGGCCCGGGGGAGGTTCCTGGTGACGCCGATCCCGTCGCGGTAGCAGAGCGCGAGGTTGTACATTCCGCGCGCGTTCTTTCGTTCGGCAGCCTGGCTGTAGCAGCCGACGGCCTTGTCGAAGTCCTTGGGCAGGAGCGCGCCGTTCTCGTAGGCGACGCCCAGGGTCACCAGCGAGTCCGTGTCGCCGCGAGCGGCGGCTTGGCGGAGCAGGCGGACGGCGGCCTGCGGGTTGCGCGGCACGTGCTTGCCCCGCAGGTAGGCGTGGCCCAGCCAGCTGGTCGCGTCGGCGTCCCCTGCCAGGGCAGCCTTGCGCCACCAGCTCAACGAGCGCTCGAGGTCGTAGATCCCCCGCTCCCGGGACAGGTAGGCCTCTCCCAGGGAGGCCATCGCCCCCTCGTCACCCAGCTCGGCTGCCCGCTCCCACCAGCGGATCGCCTCGACCGTGTCCTTGGTGCGCCAGCAGAGCGCGGCCAGGTCGAGGAGGGCGTCGAGGTTGTCGGCCTCGGCTCCGCGCCGATACCAGCGCTTGGCCGCGGCCTCGTCGGGCGGGACGCCCCAGCCGCGCTCGAGCACCTTCGCGTAGTTGCGCATGCCCTGCTCGTCCCCGCCCTCGGCGGCGGCGCGCAGGAGCTCGGCTGCGCGCTCGAGGTCGCCCGGTCGGCCGCGCTCGTGCAGGAGCACGGCCAGGTTGCTCGCTGCGTTGAGGTCTCCCCCCGCGGCGGCCTCGCGCAGGAGGACCTCGGCCCGGCTCTTGTTGCCCTGCTGGTAGAGCAGCCAGCCCAGGCGCGCCTTGCACTCCACGTCGCCGAGCTCGGCGCCGCGGGCATACCAGCGCATGGCCTTGGTCTCGTCCGCCGGGCCGTCGTGGCCAAAGGAATAGACCATTCCGAGGCAGCGCATCGCGAGCGGGTCGCCTCGCTGCGCCGAGTGGAGCAGGCGCTGCACGCCCCTGCGCTCGCCCTGGCGCACCAGGTAGGCGCCGAGCTGCGTCGCGGCGCGCACGTCGCCTCGCGCCGCGGCTTTGGCCAGCCACACCTCTCCGAGCTCGTCCTCGCTCGGCTCGGGCGCGGTCGGGTCTCGCTCCTGGGCCTGCTCGAGCAGGCGCTCGCCCAGCAGCCGCAGGGCGGGGAGGAAGCCCTGGTCTGCCGCGCGCCGCAGGGCCGCGCGGGATCGCTCCGGCGCCTCGTCCTCGAGCAGGCGCGCCCAGAGGAAGCTGGCCAGGCCCGCGCCCCCCTGCGCTGCGCGCTCGAGCAGACCGCGCCAGAGGGGAGCCGCTCCGGCGACGGCGCTCAACTCAGCGGGGAGCTGAGCCTCGGCCAGGGGGTGGCCGAGATCGCGCGCCGCGAGGAACCAGCGCCCGGCCTGATCCACGTCGAGGGGGACCCTCCAGCCGGTCAGGTAGAGGCACCCGAGGCAGAAGGCAGCCTCGCCGTCTCCGCGCTCGCTCGCGCGGCGCAGCAGCGCCAGGGCTGGCTCCGGCGCGTGGAAGGGGACATGGAGCTGGCGCAGCCCGAGCTCTCGCGGCGCCACGGCGTCGCCGGCCGCGTCGGCGCGTTCGAGCCAGCTGACTCCCTCGCTCTCCTCGGCGCCCTCGGCGAGGGCCAGGCCCAGCCGGCGCATCCCCACCGCGTCGCCTTGCTCGGCGGCCAGGCGCAGCCAGGGGGTAGCGTCCGCGGGCGAGAGGTCGGCGAGGGCGAGCAGCGCTGGCAAGTCGCCGGTCCGGGCTGCCTTCTCGAGCCACGTGCGCGCCTCCTGGAGCTGCCCGGCTGCTCGCAGCTCGCGCGCGTGGAAGCGCATCGCCCGCGCGTCGCCTGCTAGCGCCCGACGGAGC
>CALDQK010000685.1 GCA_937911525.1 uncultured bacterium | reverse complement strand
CCGGCCGGGGCTCGCGGCCTTCTCCCCCCTTTCCTTGGGGAGGGGGGGGAGGGGGAGAGGGCCAAGGTCGCATTGGGACCTTGGCGGGCGGCTAGTTCGACTCGTAGCTTTGCAGGAGGAGCTCGCGGGCGCGGGCTTCGGCTTCTTCGGCCTCGCGGCCTTGGCCTAGCTCGCGGTGGAGGCGGGCGAGGCGCTTCAGGCCATGGGCGAGGTTGGTGGGGGAGGCCTTGTGGCGCTCGCCCAGCTCGACCTGGCGCTGCTGCGCGGCCAGGCTGCCTAGCAAGTCGCCGGCTGCCTCGAGGAGGCGGCCGCGCGAGGCGAGGACGTCGATCAGCTCGGGGGAGCTCTTGCCCTCGCGGGCCTCGATCTCGGCGATCGCTTCGGCCGTGATCGCGAGGCTCTCGGCGAAAGGGTGACTCTCGTCGAGCTTGGGGGGGTGGAGGAGAGCCTCCGGCAGCTGGGACGGGGGGGGCGCGCCTTCGTGATGGCCCGCGCAGAACACGGCCCAGCGGCGACCGGCCTCGACGAGCTGCGGCTGCTCGGTGTCGATCAGGTCCTCGCTCAGGTAGTGGCTGCCGAAGACGAGGACCGAGTTGCGCGCCAGGAGGTCCCGGGGCAGCAGGCGCTGCTGGGCGATCGCTAGATCCACCAGACGCTCGAAGAGCTCGGGGTCTCGCTGAGGGAGCGACTCGCCCGCGTGGTAGAGGGCCTGGATCAAGTGGCTATAGCGCTCGAACGCGGACTCGTCGTCGTCGAGGAGGAAGCGGAGGAAGCTCCAGGCGAACTCGCTCAGCAGCGCGCGGCCGTCGCCCTCGTGCGTCTCTTGCCAGGCCTGCTCGAAGCGGCTCAGCCGGTGACCGCCTCGGCTGGGCTGGAGCGGCGGCGGAAACTCCCGGCCCTCGAGGGGCTCGACCAGGGCGACCCAGGGGAAGTGGCGCGGGAAGGGGCGCAGGTGCTCGTCCAGGTCGCCGCTGGCCGCTTGGCGCTCGAGGAGACGTGCCAGCTCGGGGTCGACGGGGAGCAGCTCTCCCCCGACCAGGGCCCGCACCGCTGTCTCACCGGGGGCGAAGCGGATCCAGGTCGCCGCCTCGAGGCCCGCTGACGTGGTGAGGGCGATCCGGTGCACCCCCGGAGGCACCTCCCGGAATCCTCGCTGACCCTCTTCGAGGGGGAGCTGCAGCAGGTCCAGCGAAACGACGCACGCAGGCAGCTCCAGCAGGAGCAGGCGGGCGGGCGTGGTGTCCCTCTTGGAGCTCGAGGAAGGAGCAGGCTTGCGGACCGGGGCAGGCTCCGGGGTGGCTGGCGGAACGAAGCGCTCGGCGAGGCGCGCCTCGACCTCCCGCTGATCCAGGTTCAGGAGCGAGCTCAGCTTGAGGATCCGCCGCCGCTCGGGCGGAGAGAGCTGACCGTCCGCCGCCGCGAGCTCGATCAGCTCGCCGATCAGCATCGAGCGCTCCGCGGGGTCCTTGCCCACCTCCAGCTGCTTGCCGTCCCGCCCCTCGGCGCCCAGGCGCCGGGCCTCTTCGCGGCTGATCCCGTGACGGATCCTGAAAGCCTCGAGCAGCGAGAGCTCGCCGCGGGCGACCTCGCCGTCGCAGGCCGCCAGGTTCCAGAGGAGGCGATAGATCCGCCTCAGGCCGCGGGGAGTCGGGGCGTGGCCGCGGCCCTCCTCCTCGGCGAAGCGGGCCAGGATCGCCTTGCGCAACGCCTCGCGCTGGAGCCCGATCAGCTCGCCGAACACGATCAGGCGCTTCTCCTCCGCCTTGGCCAGCTTCCCGTCCGCCGCGGCGACGTCGAGCATCGCGTCCAGGAGCAAGGCCCGCTCGGCAGGGTTGCCGCCGACCTCCAGCTTGTCGCCTCCGACCCCCTCGCCCTCGAGCCGCTCCCCCTCAGCGTCGCCGATCTGAAAGGCCTGCCGAAAGGCCTCCAGCACGGAGCGCTCGCGCGGGTGGACCTCGCCGTCGCAGGCCGCCAAGTGACAGAGCACCCGATAGACCCGCCGCACCCCGTTCTTGCTCACCGAGCCCGTCGCCGAGCCCTCGCCCGAGTCCGGCCCCAGGCGGGGGGAGGCATCCAGATCGGGGACCTGGGGCGTCGAGGCGCGCACCGGCATGTGCACGACCTCCGCCACTCCGGCCCGCGCCAGCTCCGCCCAGGCCGGGTCGTCAGGGTCGATCTCCTCCTGCAGACAGTAGAGCCGCCCCGCGACGAGCGCGAAGTCCAGCCAGCGCCGACCCATGTAGCTCGCCGACGCCACCTTGAGCCCGGTCGCCGGCGACGCCTCGCGGCTGCTCTGGGGCGCCTGCTGCGCCGCCCCGATCGCCGCCAGCGAGCAGTCCAGCAGCCAGCCGCAGCCGGGACGCAGCGCCTCGTCGATCTCGCGAGTCTCGGGCGGCACCGGCTGGGCCGCGTCCGCTGGGTCCGGCACGAAGAACAAGGCCAGGCCGGGGACGAGCGCGCCCTCCTGCTCCCGGCAGGTCACGCAGCAGATCACTACCCCCTGGATCGGCGAGCGCACCAGCGCGGCCAGGGTCCTGGCCGCCACGAGGCGGTCGAAGCCGATCACGGCCTCGGCCTCGGGGCGCGCAGCCGCAGGCACCTGGGGCAGGTAGATCCCCGCCAGCACGCCCGCGGCGTCGCTGAAGGGGAGGAAGAACTCCGCTCGCTCGTTGTAGCGGTCCTCGCGGTCGCTGATCGCCGAGAGCTGAAAGGGCCAGCGCTCCGAGAGCTCTGCTACGCGCTCGTCGCTGGGGAGCAGGAAGGAGATCGTGCCCGCAGGGGTCGTGAGGCTCTCGCGCCGCGCCATCGTTGCCTCCAGCCGGATCGTGGCCGGCAGGATCCTACTGTAGGATTCGAGCGTGCCGGACGTGCCTGGTCTGGAGCTGCAAGGGTGCCTCGCCGAGCGAGGCGAGGTGAGCGTCCATCGCGCCCAGCGCATGGTGGACCGCACCCCTGTACGCCTGACCTTCCTCGCCTGCGACGACCCGGCGACCCCTGAGCAGGAAGAGCGCCAGCAGCGCTTCCTGGAAGAGAACGAGCGCCTGCTCGGCCTCCGCTGCCCCTCCCTCCTGCGCGCCCTCGACATGGGCAGCTCGGGCTCGGGCTGCTGGCTGGTCCAGGAAGACTGCGAAGGCGCCAGCCTGCTGGAGCTGATCGAAGCCGACGACCAGCCCCTCTCGGTGCCCGTCGCCCTCGCGATCGGCGCCCAGATCGGAGACGCGCTGGCCGCGCTGGACCGCGCCGAAGTGCTCCACCGCGACCTCAGCCCCGAAGCGATCTTGATCGGCGCGGACGGCGTGGCCCGCCTGGTCGGCTTCGGCCTCAACGTCGAGTCCAGCTACGACCGCCTCACCAACGGTCAGGCCCCTCTCGGACAGGTCGACTTCCTCAGCCCCGAACAGGTGGAGGGCGACCTCCCGCTCAACCCGCGCACGGACGTCTACGGGCTCGCGGCCACCCTCTTCCGCTGCCTGAGCGGCCGCACCCCCCACGGCGGGGCGACGCTCTTCACGCGCCTGCGCGCGATCGCCCACGAGGTGCCCCCCGACCTGCGCAGCCTGCGCCCCGACGTCCCGGACAGCCTGGCCGAGGTCCTCTCCCGCTGCCTCGAGTGGGACGCCGACGACCGCCCCCTCCCCCGCGACGTGCCGCCCCTGTTCACCCTCGTCGCCCGCGACATGGGGCTGATCGAGGGTGACCCCGAGCGCTCGGACTGGGAGCGCGAGCTCCTCGCCGGCTGGGTCCGACGCCACCTGGAGCGGAGCGGCCCCGCCGCCTCCCCGGGCGTGGTCCTGCGCCTGCTCGGCACCGACCGCGCCCTGGAGCGCGCGCTCCGCGTCGGCGAGCCCCTGGAGGTCGGCCGCTCGGGCGAGTCGCCCGTCTCGCTCCGCTTCGGCTGGATCTCGCGCCGCCACGCCGAGATCGAGCTCGGGCGCGACCAGGAGGTCCGCGTGACCGACCTCCGCTCCGCCAACGGGACCGAGCTCAACCGCAGCCGCCTCCAGGAGGCGACCGTGCTCTCCGACGGTGACCTGCTCGCCTTCGGCAAGTCGCGCTTCGAGGTCACGCTCCTGCGCGGAGAGGACATCCCGGTCCCGCGTGGGTGCGAGCTCTGCCAGCGCGACCTGACCGGACAGGACCTCGAAGGCGCCGAGGCGCGCGCCGCCTGCCGCGAGCGCCTGGAGGTCGACCGCGCCGAGAGCGAGGCCCGCGTCGTGCGGGCCCTCGCCGAGGCGCGCTTCACCGTGGTCGAGCGCCGCGACAGCCTGGGCCTCTTCCGCCGCTACCGGGCCCAGCGGCGCAAGCGGACCTTCCTCGTCTCGGCCATCGAGCTGGGGCAGCGCAACGCCAAGCGCTTCGCCGAGGCCAGCCAGAAGGCGATGCTCCTCAAGCACGAGGCGATCGTCCCCGTCCTCGACGTGGACGTCCGCTCGGGGGTCCTGATCGTCGTCTGCCAGGACCGCCGCGCCGACACCCTCAGCGAGCGGGTCTCCAGCAGCGGACCGCTCGGGCCGCGCGCCGTGGCCGGCCTGGGGCGCATCCTGGCCGACGCCCTCGACGCGGCCCTCGGCGCCGGCGTGATGGGCTTCATTCGCCCCGACCTGCTCCTCTACAGCGACGAGGACCCGCCAACCCTGCTCGACCTGGGCCTGGCCCCAGGCCTGGTCGAGGCCGCGCGCACCCGGCCCGGGCTCTGCGCGCGCCCGGTCTACCTCGCGCCAGAGGCCCCCGACGTCGGCTCGCTCACGCCCGCGGGCGTCGTCTATGGGCTGGGCGCGACCCTCGTCTACGCCTTGACCGGCCGCCCGATCGCCGAGCTGCGCGCCGGCGAGCGCTACGACTACCTCCCCGTCAGCCACGTCCCTGGCCTCCCGCGGCGGCTCGCCAAGCAGCTCGCCCAGTGCACGGCGCTCGACCCCGAGCGTCGCCCTCAGGCGCCGGGGTCGCTCGTGCTCGACTTCGAGGGGCTGATGCTCGACACGACCCCGCCTCACGACACCAGCGCGAGCGAGGACGAGGGCACCCGGCCGCCAGGGTTCTGAGCGCCGTGAGCGAGTGGACCCCCTTCGAGGACGGCGACAGCCTCGGGACCAAGGGCAGCGAGGGCGGCACGATCCTGATCGACCTCGAGCACCCCGAAGGCGCGCGGATCACCCTCGAGCGCGGTGGGGGGGTCGCCCCCTTCTCGATCACCTGCGGCGTGTTCGGTTGGCTGACGCACACCCGCTTCTTCGCTGGCTCCGACGAGGCGACCGGCGCCTTGGCCGAGATGCTCTCCCCCCTGGCCCAGCTCAGCGCCGAGGTCCGCCTCGGACCGCGCAGCTCGTCCGCCGAGGCCACCGAGGCCTTCGTGCGGCGCTTCCCCTGAGCCCGCCATGGACGCAGAGCTAGAGCGGGCCCGGCGAGCGGCGGAGAGCGGCGGGGCGCCCGAGCGCCTCGCGCTGCTGCACGCCTTGCGCCGCAGCGGCCAAGCCCTGGGCGAGGCCTGGCCGCAGGCGCAGGTCTCGGTCGAGCTCGAGGAGGGAGAGCAGCTCGAGGCGGTCCTGGCGGAGCTGGCTCACCTGGACCCGGCGCGCCTGCTGCGGAACCTGCGCTGGGGCGAGGAGGCGCACCTCGTGCGCGCGGGCGGGGGGATGGTGATGGTCGAGCGCGACTACTCCGAGCGGCTGCGCGTCG
The DNA here is from genome assembly GCA_937911525.1 of uncultured bacterium. Classification (GTDB taxonomy): domain Bacteria; phylum Planctomycetota; class J058; order J058; family J058; genus NORP233. The sequence goes on along the minus strand of CALDQK010000685.1, from coordinate 1,549 downwards.
GCTGGAACCGCTACCGAGAGGAGCGCGAGCCCTGGCCACGCCCCCTCTGGGACGGAGGCCAGCCGCCCGAGCTCGAGCGCCTCGCCCTGGGGCCCAGGCGGCTGCTCGCCGTCCAGGACGTGGCCGGCGGGCTGCGCGTCGGCTCGCTCAGCGAGCTGAGCGCACTCGGCGCACGCTGGCGAGCCGCGCTCCCGCCCCTGCGCGCGCTCGGCTTCTACCTGGGCGGCGCGCGGCCGCTGTTGATCGCGCTCGGCGCGCAGCGGCTGTGGGGCTACGACCTCGAGGGCGCGCTCCAGCTCGAGCATGAGCTGCCCGCCCCCGCCGACTTCGCCGCGGTCCACCCCCAGGGCGGCGTCGCCCTGGCCAGCGGCCCCGAGCTCCTGCACCTCGACCCCGAGTCCGGCGCCGCGCGGTGGCGACTGGCCGCAGCCGCGGCCCTCGGCGGCTCGCGCCTGGAGGGGGTCGCCCTGGGGCGCCTGCGCGTGGCGGCCTGGGGCCCCAAGCTCGGCGAGTGGCGCGTCAGCACGGGCAAGCAGCTGCGGGTCAAGTCCGTCGGCACCAAGCAGGAGCAGCGCCGCTGGGAGGACCCCGAGTCGACCATGGGCATGGGCCGCGACGTGCGCGAGTGGACCGAGACGGTTCCAGGCGACCCCTTCGAGGACGCGGCCTATCTGGGGGAGAAGGTGGTCGCGCGCCAGGCGCGCCAGGTCAGCGTCGGGCGCTCGAGGGTGGAGCTCGAGGGCTTCAGACAGGGGCGCCTGACCGCTTCGGAGCAGGGCTGGGCGATCTGCGATACGCCCTACAAGGGGTCGCCCGTGGTGCGCCTCTTCGACGCGGAGGGGGGCCAGCGAGCGCTCCCGCAGCCCGGGAAGGTGGCGGACCTCGCCCTCGACGCGCGCCACCTCTTCGTCGGCTCGAGGGAGGGGACCCTGCGCTGGTACGACGCGAGCACGGGGGAGGAGCGCCAGCCAGTCCGGCTCGCGTAGCGCCGCCTCGCCTGGCGCCGGAGCTCAGCGTCGTCGCCTCTCTCGGCTAGGCTCGCGCCGTGAGCGAGGTCCGCTACGGCACCGCCGGCTGGTCCTTCCAGGACTGGTACGGCGCCTTCTATCCGACCCCGGCCGCTGCGGCCGAGGGCCCCGGCTCGCTCTTCACGGGGGTGCTCGAGGACGCCCCCGACCCCGACGTCGCCCTCGCCAAGCGCCAGCCGCTGCGCTACTACGCGCGCTTCTTCGACCTGGTCGAGGTCAACAGCAGCTTCTACGGGATCCCCCGCCGGACCACGACCGAGAGCTGGGCGCGCCAGACCGACGAGCGCCCCGCCGCCGCGCGGCCCTTCTGGTTCACCTTCAAGCTGCCCCAGCCCATGAGCCACCAGGGCGTCCTCGAGCCGCGCGAGGTCGACGCCTTCCGCGAGGCGCTCGCGCCCTTGCGCGAGCGGGACCGCCTGGCGGGCGTCCTGGCGCAGTTCCCCCAGCACTTCCCCTTCAGCGAGGCCAGCCAGGAGCGCCTGCGGCGGATCCGCGCCGCGCTGCCCGACCTCGACCTGATC
>CALDQK010000684.1 GCA_937911525.1 uncultured bacterium | reverse complement strand
CCTACGCCGAGGCGCCAGCGCTGCTCGAGCGGATCGAGCTGCCGCCGCTGGCCGGAGCGCTGCTGGACCTCGGGATCTCCTCGATGCAGGTCGATCAGGCCGAGCGCGGCTTCGCCTTTCGCTACGACGGGCCCCTCGACATGCGCATGGACCCGACCAGCGAGGGCCCGACGGCGGCCGACCTGATCGCGGAGCTGCCCGAGACCGAGCTGGCCGACCTGATCTATCAGCTGGGCGAGGAGCGTCGCTCGCGGCGGATCGCGCGCGCCATCGTCGAGGAGCGCAAGCGCGCGCCGATCCGGCGCACGGGCGAGCTGGCCGACCTGATCGAGCGCGTCGTCCCGCGCGGGCGCCCGCGACGGACCAAGCGGGGGCGGCCCAAGCGGGGGATCCACCCCGCGACGAGGACCTTTCAGGCGCTGCGCCTCGCGGTCAACGACGAGCTGGGTCAGCTCGACCGCGCGCTGCCGGCGCTCTGGGAGCGCCTGGCGGTGGGCGGGCGCCTCGCCGTGATCTCCTTCCACTCGCTCGAGGACCGCCGGGTCAAGCACTTCTTCCGGGCCGAGAAGCAGGCCAAGCGGGCGCGAGTGCTGACCAAGAAGCCGCTGACCGCCGCCGACGAGGAGCTCGCGCTCAACCCGCGCTCGCGCAGCGCCAAGCTGCGAGTGGCCGAGCGGTTGGCTTGAGGGCGCGCTCGTGAGGGACGAGGGCTTGCGCGCGCTCGCGCGCGAGGACGACCCCGAAGAGCGGGCGGCGCTCCTGGCGGGGCGCGTCCGGGCCGGGACGCTCCCCCCGGAGCGGGTCGGCGCCCTGGCCTTCCTGGGGGACCCCGCGGCGCTCGAGGTGTGGGTCGCCCTGGGGGAGGCGCCGCCGCCCACTTGGCAAGAGGTCTACGACTCGCTCCAGAGCGTGCGCAACCCGGCGTCGCGGCGGACCGCCACTCTGCGCCGCCTGCGCGTGCGCTGGGCCGAGGGCTTTCCGGGCCACGACGCGGAGGTGGCCGTGCGGGTCGCCCTCGCGGCGGCGGAGTGCCTGCCCAGCGAGGACCTGGGGGAGGGGGCGGAGGGGCTCGAGGTCGTGCGGGCCTGGCTGGAGCTTGAGCCCGGCCCGGCGCGCGAGTCCCAGCACGCCGACCTCGAGGCGCGGGCCACCTTCCTCGATCAGGAGGCCAGCGCGGGCACCCCGCAGGGGCGCCACGTCGCCGCCTGCGCCCTGCGCGCGGCCGCGACCGTGTTCTCGGCCTCGGCGGCGCGCTACGCCTCCCTGGCCCTGGCCGCCCTCGACCCTGACCCGGGTGAGCTGGCGGCGGTGTTCCCCGCGTCGACCCTGGCGCGCGTGCGCTACCGGCTCGAGGAGTGGGTCGTCACGGCGGGGAGCTGAAGCTGCCTCCTCCGTTGCGCGAGCCTCGCTCGGCGTCCACCCTGGGAGCGCTTGAACCTGACTGAGAGCGAAGGACAGGACACGGCGCTCGCGCGCCTGCTGCACAGCTCGGGCGCGCTGGACGTCCCGACGCTGCAGCGCGCCTTGCTCGAGGTCCGCAGCCAGCGCGGCGCGCGCGGCCTGACCCTGGCCGAGCTGCTGCGCGCGCGCGGGCTCGTCGAGCGCGCCCAGCTCGAGGCGGCCCTGGCCGCGCTCGCGCCGAAGCCGGCCGCGCCGAGCGCCCCGGGTTTGCCGGCCCTGCGCGACTACGAGGTCGTGCGGGAGCTGGCCCGAGGCGGCATGGGCGCGGTCTACGAGGTGCGCCGCGGCGAGGCGCGCTTCGCGCTCAAGACGATCCTGTCGGGGATCGGCCTCGGAGACGACACGAGCGAGCTGGATCGCTTCGCGCTGGAGGCGGAGGTCCTCGCGCGCCTCGACCACCCTCACGTCGTGCGCATTCACGCGGCCGACCTCGAGGGACCTTGCCCCTACATGATCCAGGACCTGCTCCCCGGCGGGACCCTCGAGGCGCGCCTCAGCCAGGGGCCGCTCGATCCCGACGAGGCGGTGAGCCTGCTGCGCAAGCTGGCCAGCGGCCTGGCGCAGGCGCACGCCCAGGGGGTCCTCCACCGCGACCTCAAGCCCCTCAACGTGCTCTTCGACGACCGCGGCGAGCCGCGCCTGGTCGACTTCGGCCTGGCGCGCCTGGCCGGGCAGAGCGGGCTGACCCGGACCGGCGAGCTCCTGGGCACTCCCGCCTACATGGCCCCCGAGCAGGCCCTCGGCGCCGAGGTCGACGAGCGGACCGACGTCTACGCCCTGGGCGGGGTGCTCTTCGCTTGCCTGACCGGACGCCCGCCCTTTCAGGGCTCGGGGCTGGGGATCCTGGCGGCCGTCGTCAACGACCCGCCTCCCTCGCCCCGCAAGCTGGCCCCGGGCGTGCCGGCGTGGCTGGAGTCCGTGTGCCTGCGGGCCTTGGCCAAGGACCCGGCAGAGCGCTACCCCAGCGCCGCGGCGATGGCCGAGGCCATGGCGGCCGAGGCCACGGAGGCGCGGATCCAACCGCGGCGCCGGGCCAAGCGCGTCCTGCTGGGCGCGATCCCCGTGGCTCTGGGAGCGCTGCTCCTGGCGGGGCTGGGGGCGATCGCCTGGCGGGCGTGGCGGAGCGGGCAAGAGCGCGCCCGTGACGAGCTCATCCAGCAGGTCCTGTTCAGCCAGCGCGGGATCGCGGCGCTCGCCAGCACCCTTGCAGAGCAGCCCGAGCTGCCCACTCCCGCGGGCTGGACCAGCCGCGGCTTGGTCGCGATCTGGCGGGGCGACGAGGAGGGCGCTCGCCGCGCGCTGAGCGCGCTCGAGACCTTGGAGCGAGGGCGAGAGGAGGGAGCCGAGGCGGGGGGCTCTACCCTGCGGCAGGCCCTGATCGGCGGGGCGGCGCTGCTGGAGCTCGA
>CALDQK010000683.1 GCA_937911525.1 uncultured bacterium | reverse complement strand
GCGCGCGAGCTGCTCGAGCGGAGCGGGTGCGCCGCGGTCATGATCGGTCGCGGGGCCTACGGGCGCCCCTGGCTGTTCCGCGACGCGGCGCGCGCGATCGCGGGCCTGGACCCGCTCCCGCCCCCCGGGCCCGAGGAGCGCTGCGACCTGATCGCCGAGCACCTCGAAGGAATGGTGGCCCTGCTCGGGCCGCACGGGGTCAAGGTGTTCCGCAAGTACGCGCGCTGGTACTTCCGCGGGGTCGAGGGCGGGGAGGACTTTCGCCGTCGCGCCTGCCGCGTCAGCGAGCCGGAGGACATGCGCGCCCTGGTCGCCGAGTGGCGCGGCTACCTGGCCAGCGGGCCGGCGCCGCTCGAGGAGCCGCTGCCGCGCTGAGGCGGGGCTGCCCGAGCGAGGGCGCGGGTGAGGGCTCCCACACCCGCGCGGAGCCCTGGCGGGAGATGGCCCGGTCCGGAGGCGAGGGGGTGTTCCTCGCCCTCGGGGCAGCGCAGGAGGACGCGGTAGCGGCCACGCAGCTGCTCGGCGACGAGCTGGCTGGCCCGGGGAAGGGGGACGATCCGTGGGGCCCCCAGCGGGTTCGACTCCGTCAGCAGGAAGGGTCCCTGAGCTTCGAGTCGGAGCTCGCGCCTGACCGAGAAGCCGAGCACCCCGAGGATGCCGAGCAGCAGCGCTGGGGCTGCGATCAACGCGGCCAGGGTCAGGTGCTCGACCCTGGGCGGAGCCCCGCGCGACAGCGACTCGCGCGTGTAGGCGGCCGCGAACGCGAGCACGCAGAGCCCGAACAGCGCGATCGCTGCGAAGGCCAGCCTCAGCGAGTTGAGGCAGCCGGGGCGCGCCTCGAACACGATCCCGTCGTCGCCGACGCGCCAGCTGAGTCGTTGCCCGAAGGGGTTCGCGATCAGGCCGGCCTCGCGGCTCGAGCTGGTGCCGGACGCGCGGGCGGCGCTGGCCAAGGCGCCTTCACGGAGGGCAAAGGCGCTGAGCAGGAGGGCGCATGCGCCAGCCGGGACGCGGTGGGCAGGCGCGACGGAGGCCCAGACCGCGCAGCCGAGGACTCCGGCGCTGAGTCCAATCGCCTCCCACGTGTGCCAGCGCGCTGAGCTCAGGCCGCGGCCGCCCGGGGCGCGAGGTGGATCTTGATCTGGCGGCGCGCGCTCGGCAGCGGCGGGGCGGGGGCCAGGCAGCGCTCACGGGAGGGCTGGGGCTGTAGCGCGTCGCGCTGGACGAGGCGGCCCAGGAAGAGGCCGCCAAAGAGGGTGACGAGCGCCGGCTCGAGCACGATCGAGGCGATGACCCCGCCCTCGCGGCCCACGACGCACAGGGCCAGGCAGGCCAGGACTCCCAGCACGTGGCCCGGGATCAAGGAGATCAGCGCGTAGCCCATGAGCGAGCCGCGCAGCGGGTTGCCGCGCTGGTTGAGGGCGCCGCGGAGGGCGAAGGCGGGCAGGCCGACCAGATAGCCTGCCACGCAGCCGACCGCCAGGAGCCCCCACAGGGGGCCGTGGTAGTCGGCCATGAAGAGGGAGAACACCGTCGCCGCGAGGAGGAGGCAGGTCCCCAGCGCCACGCCGCCGCTCGTGGCGGCCAGCCGCCCCAGGGTCAGCGAGCGCAGCGGGGGCTGGAAGCGGGGGGAGAAGCGCTTGCGCCGGCTTCCGCCCGGGAGGGTCCCCTTGCAGCCGAGGGTCGGGCAGCGGCCGCGGCTGAGGGAGCGGCAGCCGGCGTGGACCTGGGTCTCACAGTGGGTGCAGCGCAGGCGCGCGTGGTCGTTGCGGAGGTCGTCGTGGCAGGTGGGGCAGCGCAGCACGCGGATCCTTACGCAAGCAGGTGACCAGTCACAGAGCGTGAAGCGGCCGTGGAAGTGTTGGACGCTCCCCGTCGGGAGGCGTCACGCACTTGACGGTCGCCGGGCGCTCTGGATTCGCTGGTTACCCGCGAGGCGGGGATGGGTTCACCGCTAGAGGGCGGTGGCTGCCAGGCCGGCCAGGAAGCCCGCGGCGGCGGCGAAGGACACCCAGGGGATCCAGTCTGGGCAGGCCCGGGCGCGCAGGTAGGCGCGCCGGACCGTGCCCAGGTCGCCGGCCAGGGCCCGGTCGAGGTCGCGGCCCAGCTCGCCGGCGTCGGCGTAGCGGGCGGCGGGGCTGCTGGCGAGGGCTCGCAGGCACACCGCCTCGAGGCCGGGGGGGACGAAGGGGTCCAGGCTGCGCGGGGGCTCGGGGCGCTGGTGGACGATCTGGTGGGCCAGGTCGGCGATCGAGTCGGCCTGGAAGGGGGCGTAGCCCGTCAGGGCCTGGTAGAGGAGCACGCCCAGGGCCCACACGTCGGTGGCGGGGCTGGTGGTCTCGCCGCGGACCTGCTCGGGGGCCATGGCGACCGGGGTGCCGAGGACCTTCCCCTCGCGGGTGATCCGGGTCAGGCCGCGCGCGCTGGCGAGCCCGAAGTCGGTTACGCGGACGGCGCCGGCGATGTCGACGAGCACGTTCTCGGCCTTCACGTCGCGATGGACGACGCCCTGGCCGTGCGCGTGGCCGAGGGCCAGGGCCGCGTCGCGCAGCAGCTCGATCCGGCGGCGCAGGTCGGCGTGGGGGAAGACCTGCGCCAAGGTGTGGGCGCCGGGGACCAGCTCGTAGGCGATGTAGGGGCGGCCGCGGTCGGTGCCGGTCGCGAGCACGCCGACCAGGTTGGGATGGCTCAGGCCGCGCGCGATCAGGGCCTCGCGGCGGAAGCGCTCCAGTCCGGTCGGGGTGGTCCGGGTCACGACCTTGAGGGCGACCTCCCGCTGTAGCTCGCGGTCGAAGGCCAGGAACACGGCGCCCATCCCGCCGCGGCCGAGCTCGCGGGTGGCGAGGAAGCGGCCGTCGACCTCGATCGGGAGCGAGACCGGCGTCCGCCGCCCCTTGGGCCAGCTGGGGTGCGAGTCGTCGGCGGCGACCTCGTCGTCGTCGCCCATCTCGGTCGAGGCGACGTCGTCGGGGTCACCGAACCCGAGGGTGGTGGCCGTCGGCTCGTCGTCGGGCCGGGGCCGGGGAGCCCAGGCCGGTCGTCGAGCTGAGTGGGTCGTTTTGGCGAGTGCGAGCACTCGGGGAGCCTCCTACCGCAACGCGTCACAGCCTAAGGAGGTCTGACGCCGCGCGTCAAGATCCGTCTTGACGCGTCGCGGCAGGTTGGCTCAAGTCATTTGCCAGAAGCGAGATAGAGGACGATCTCGACCAGGATCAAGATCACGATCAGGGCCTCCAGGACGACGGCTCGGCGGGTGTCGAGCTCATCCTTGAGGAAGCCATAGACCTGAGCGATCCGGTGCTGCTTGCGCTCGACCGAGCGCTGCCAATCCGGGACGCGGAAGCGCTCGAGGGCGCCCCGGTAGACGCGGGCGTAGTAGTGGTCGTCGGTGACCTTGATCGCGTTCTCGAAGCGCTCGCCGAACTCGGTGATCTCGAGCCAGCGCCGGTGGACGGCCTTGGCCTGGAGCGCGAAGGGGCTGCGGATCAGGTCCCACAGGCTGCGGTGGCCGAGCGCGCGCTCGTAGATCCCGTCGAGCTCCTGGTCGAGGTGCGCGTCGTAGTTGCGCAGGGCCGTGAGCACCGCGCAGCCCAGCTCGAGCACGTCGAGCACCTCGCGGCTCTGGCTCGGCTCGAGGACCAGGGCGCTCTCCCAGTGGACGACCACGAGGTCGTCCTCGAGGTAGGAGTAGGCGTGGCGGCCCAGCGCGCTCAGCTCACCGCGCGCAGGGGGGCGGCCCCGCGTCTCGCCCAGGAGCAGCCGGCCGACCTCCTCCATCCGCTCCAGCACCGCAGCGCCGCTCGGCTCGCCGCGCAGCCCGCTGCCGAGGACCACCGTGTAGCTCTCGACGCCCGCCCAGGTCGGGCCGGGGACCAGGGCGCTGCCGAGCTGCTCGCGCAGCTCCTCGGCCAGCTCGCGCGCGCGCTCGGTCAGGGTCGCGTGCTCGGCCAGCTCGCGCAGGCGCGGCCCGTAGTCGATCAACGCCGTCCCGCGCGGGATCTCCAGCTCGAAGCGGACCGAGACCATGCCGTGCTGGAACAGGCGCGCGCTCTGAGTGACCTCCTCACCCACGCCTGCGAGGGGCGCCGTCGCCAGGACCAGGTCGAGGGCAGCCTCCCCCGAGCCCGTGACGCGCACCTCAGCCACCTCACGCTCGGCCGCCGTGAGCGCCTCGCGCGCCGGTCCGAGCAGGATCTCGTTGGCGAGGTCGAAGAGGCGGTAGCA
>CALDQK010000682.1 GCA_937911525.1 uncultured bacterium | reverse complement strand
CCGCCAGTGGTATTCGCCGGGCTGGGCGGCGCCGCGCTCGCGCTGGCGTCGGGGGTCGCGCTCGTCTTGCCGCTGGAGGTCTGCGTTTGAGGGCAGCCCGCCAGAGGGAGCGCCAGGAGGGGAAGTACGAGGAAACGCTTCACAGCCTGAGAGGATACTGAAAGCGCGCCCGCCGTGGGATCCGGAGCGAGGTCAGAGCCCGAGTTCGCTCGCCAGCGGCGCCAGGGCGGCCGGCACCAGCGCGTCCCGCACGACCCCGCGCAGGCTGGGCTCGTCCTGGGGCAGGCGCTCGAGCGAGAGCTTGGCGAGGGCCTCGGGCGTGGCGCGCTGCGGGTTCGCCAGCAGGCGGTCCAGCTCGCGGGTCGAGCGCCCCAGGTCGTTCAGCTCGGCGCGCTCGCAGGTTCGCCAGGCCAGGAGCCAGCGCGCGGTCGCGACCGCGTAGCGCTGGGCGTCCAGCTTGCGCGAGCTGCCCGCCGCGAGCGCAGCCCGCTCGGCGGCCGGGTCGACGTCCACCTGCTCCGCGAGGTCATCGGCCTGACGCAGGAGGGCGCGGGCCTGCTCGCGGCTGGGGTCGGCGAGCCAGGCCTCGACCCCCGCGAACAAGGCCTGCTCGGGCGCGTCGCTCCCCTTGCCGCGCGCGCGCAGGTGCTGACGCGCCAGGCAGAGGGCAGCCCGCACCAGCGGCTCCTGGCCGAAGTCGCCCAGGTCCTCGATCCAGCGCAGCAGCTCGTGGGGGGGCTCGACCCGCACCGCCTGGCGGGCCGGCTCGTAGCCGAGGTAGGCGGCCAGGGAGAGGTCCCGCGCGTCGATCCGCCCCGAGAGGCGGGCCCGCTGGAGGCGCGCCACGTCCAGCTGCGGCGACTGGCGGACCGGCGCGCTGGCCCAGGTGGTCACACCCGCGCGCGCCGTCTCCCAGGCCGAGCGCAGCGCGTCCGGCGCGGGTTGGTGCGCGCTCGGCACCTGGGCGACCCGCTTGGCCGTCGCCGCGTTGACCCCGGTCCGGGCCCAAGCCAGGTTGCGGATCGCCTGCAGCAGGCTGCGCCCGCCTCCCCACTCCAGCACCGACGCGCCCTCGAGCTCGCCGCTGGTGCGGGTGACGTGCGAGGTCGAGGTCACGCCGGGGGCGCTGGCCTCGCAGGCGGCGACGCCGGTCATGAGCGTGAAGGCCCGCGCGAAGAGCGCGACGTGGTCCGCGGCGACGAGGCGCGCGCCCTGGTGGCTGGACGCGCCCACGAGCTCGAGCAGCGCTACGGCGCGCCAGTTCAGCTGGCGGTGCGCGTCGCGCAGCACCCGGTCGGCGAGCTCACCCTGGGCCCGGCGCAGCCCGATCGCCTCGAGCGCCTTGCGCAGGGTCGGCTCGCCGCCGGGCGCGAAGCGCAGCTCGGGCATGGGTCCCCCGCGCGCGCAGGCGCAAGCGGCGAGCTCGACCGCCAGCGCCCCGCCGCGCTCCTCGAGTCCGGCGCACCAGCTGAGGGGGTCGGGCGCGGGCTGGACCTCGGCCATTTGCTCGGCCACGGGGTGCCCGCAGTAGGCGAGCAGCTCGATCCGCTCGCGCGCGATCGTGCCGGCGCGCATCCGCGCGACTAAGAGCTCGGCCTCCGCGGCGAGGTCCCCCTCCGCGGCCAGGCGCTCCAGCTCTCGGGTGCGGGCGTCGCTCACGGCTCTGACTCTATGCGCTGTCTGCCGAGGAGGATCGTCTCAGCGCCGCTCAAGGAGGCGGCGTTTCCAACTCCCAAACCTCTGCGAGCACGGGATCTCGCGCGCCGGGGGTCCCTTCGTCGCTCTCCATGCTGCGTCCTCCAATCAAAACGGCCACCCCCCGGGCGGAGTCCCAGGTCAAGCTCGCGAACTGGCGCGGTCCAGGCGCCCCAACCGGCACGGTTGGACCGCGCCAGCCCTGCGCGGTCCAGAGCCAACAACGCCGGGAGCCCTGGTCGAAGATCAGGACCCCGGCGCCCGTATCGACCACCAGGGGCCACGGGTTGGGTAACACCCCCTCCTCGCTCGCCAGGGCCCACCCCCCCGTGCGCAGATCCCAGGCCCACAAATCCCCATAGCCGAGCTTGTGGCGCTTCCCCCCGAACCGGAGCAGACGCTGGCCATGGATCAGCAGGGAAGCGTTCTCCCGCGCGAACTCGGCGCTCGGGCCTTCGATCTGGACGAGGTCCCAGCGCCCCTCCCGCCAGCACCACAGGTCGCCCAGCAGGGTGTAGCGCGTCTCTCCGCCCCGATCCTCGTCCCGAGCCCCCCCGCAGAGGTAGACGCCGTCCTCGGAGTAGGCCACTGAGTGAAAGGCACGCCGACCCGGGGTCGAAGCCCCTGTCCGCTTCTGCTCGTAGCCCGCTGGACTCCACTCCCACACCTCGTCGATCGTCCCCGCGTCGTTCTTACCGCCGAAGAGCAGCAGCCGGCCGCGCGCACGGTCCCACACCGCGGCGTGTCCGTAGCGCCCGGTCGGCTCCCCCCCCTCACCCCCGGGCTCGAGGCACTCCCAGGACACGCCATTCCAGGCCCAGAGGTCGTTCAGGAGCCGCTCGTTGGCGCGACCTCCCCAGACCAACACCCGGCGACCGTCGAACACGGCCGAGTGAAGCTCCCGACGAGGGAGACGCCGGGCCGGTGTACGCTGGCGCCACCGGCACGTCTTCAGGTCGAAGCGCGGCGCACGCTGTGAGGTCTTCTGGCTCGCGCGAGGCAGGGCCGACGAGCTGCGTGCGGGCGAAGCGGCCTGGGTCGCCGGGGGTCGCCCCGAGGAAGGCGGCCCCACGTGCGTGGCCACCAGGATCGAGCCCAGCGCGAGCGCCAGCCCCACGACCGCCGCCTTCCGCCAGCCCTGCGCGCCCTGCCGGAGCCCTTCCTCCCGGAAGTCGCGCAGCGCCGTGGCCACCTCCGCGGCCGAGCCGAAGCGCTCCGTCGGCACCTTGGCCAGACAGCGGGCCACGATCGCGCTCAGCTCGGCGGGGACCGACCCCAGAGGCGCGAGGTCCACGGGCCGAGACACGACCTGCGCGGCGGTCGCGAGCGCCGTGGCCGCGCGAAAGGGTGGGCGGCCGCTCAGGAGCGCATAGAGCAGGGCGCCGAGGCCGTAGACGTCGACGGCGGGCCCCAGCTCACTGGGCTCGCCGCTCAGGAGCTCGGGGGCAGCGTAGCCGGGCGTGCCCAGCATGGTCCCCGTTTCGGTCAGGCGCTCGGCGTCCCGCTCGAGCAGCAGCGCCAGGCCAAAGTCGGTGATCCGGGCGCGACCGTCCCGATCCAGCAGCACGTTGGCGGGCTTGAGGTCTCTGTGCAGGACTCCCCGCTCGTGTGCGTGCGCGATCCCCTCCGCCACTTGACGGACCAGCGCTGCCGCCCGAGCGGGCGGAAGCGGCCCCTGGGTGCGGAGCACCGCATCCAGACCCTCCCCGTCGACCAGCTCGAAGGCCAAGAAGGGGCGCCCGCCCGCGATACCCGCCTCGTAGAGGCGAACGACCTGGGCGTGCCGCAACGCCGCGACGCTGCGCGCTTCGACAGCGAAGCGCTCGAGCAAGTCCGCTTCAGGGTAGAGGAGCACTTTGAGGGCGGCCTCGCGTCCCAGCTCTTGGTGCCGCGCGCGATAGACCACGCCCATTCCGCCGCGACCGAGCTCTTCGAGGACCTGATATGCGCCGATGATCTCAGCTTGCACGCGCCGCTCCCTCGCCGTGTCAGCTTAGCTGGCGTGACCGCGGGCCGCGTACAGAGCCGCCCCCGCGGCCACAGGGGAGGGACCGCGGGGGGGCACAGGGGGTGTTCGTTTGCCTCTAGGCGAGGTGCGCCCGGAGCATCCAGGCGGCCTTCTCGTGCACGCGCAGGCGGGCGGCCAGCATGTCGAGGGTGGACTCGTCGCCGATCTCGTCGGCGATCGAGATCAGGCCGCGCACGGTGCGGGCCACGCCCTCGTTGGCCTCGGCGAGCTGCTCGACCATGGCGAAGGCGTCGAGCTTGCCGGGCGACTCCTCGATCGAGGAGAGCTGACGGAACTCGCCGAAGGTGGCCGGCGCGAAGGCGCCCAGGATCCGAATCCGCTCGGCGATCGTGTCGATCGCGCCCTGCAGCTCGGTGTAGTGCTGCTCGAAGAGCTCGTGCAGCGCGATGAAGTTGGGGCCGACCACGTTCCAGTGGAAGCCCTGGGTCTTGAGGTAGAGCACGTAGGTGTCGGCCAGAAGCTGCTTCACGCCAGTGGCCATCCGCTCGCGCTGCTCGGTGCTCAGGGCGTGGGCAATGACGGTCGACTGCATATGGGATCTCCTTTGGGGTTTCGTCCGATCTGCCCTAGGAGACGCGAAGCCGCTGCCAGTCGCTAAGTCCCTTGGCCCCAATGGGATTGCGGAGCGCGAGAGACGAAGGGGTCCCTGGCGGGACGGGGCTGTCGAAAGCGAGGGCGACATGTGCGTCAATGGGACCCATGGACATGGACTACCAAGCCCTCCCCTTCCTGGCGCTCCTGGCGGTGATCGCGATCGCCTTCTTCTACGCCCAGCAAGACGCGCCCGAGTAGGACTACTCCCAGCGCAGCTCTTCGAGGTGGTAGCGCAGGTCCCAGATGTTGCGGAAGCGCTCCAGGATCAGCTTGCGGCGCATGCCGCGCACGATCTCCTTGACCTCCTGAGGCTGGCGAGAGTAGGTCCGCCGCCCGCCGAGGGCCTCGTAGAAGATCCGCACCAGGTCGACGATGTCCTCGCGGCGGTTCTCCGCCGAGCTGCCCGGCTGGGTGTAGAGGTCGAGCAGCTTGAGCTCGAAGGTCAGCCCGACGCCCTGGAGGATCACGTTCTCCTTGTGCAGGTCGCCGTGATACTCACCCTGGTGGTGGATCGCCTCCATGCCGCACACCAACGCATAGAGCAGGTGCACCGCCTGGAAGGGCGAGAGCTTTTGGCCCGGCTGGCGCGCCAAGAAGCCGCTCAGCAGCTCGCCCTCGACGCACTCGCTGATCAGGCAGGTCACCTCCTGATCGCCGACCTCCACCTCGCAGCGACCGTGGTAGCGAATCAGGACCTCACAGCGGCGCAGCTTGTGCAGCTTGCGCGCGTAGGTCGAGGCCACTCGATCTCCGCGGTTGCGCTGCGGGTAGAAGAGCTTGGCCGCGCGCTCGATCCGCGTGCGACGCTCACGCACCCGATAGACCTCGCCCTCCCAGCCGGCCCCGAGCGGTCCGACGACCACGTAGCGATCGTCGAGGACGTGCCCCGGCTCGAGGTCGAAGGCCAGCGCTGGCGGGGCGGTCTCATAGCGTCTGCGGGTCAAGTTCGGCGTCCTCCGCGGGATGGCGCAGAGCCTAGCAAGCGCAGCCGGCGTCGACCGAACTCGTTGCAAATCAAGCCCTTGTTCCCTGTCTCTCGGCAGAGCCCGCCTGCTGAATAGCTTCGCAGGCATGATGAACTCCGAAGGACTCCGCAGGTTCCCGGGCAGCCTCGATGGCGGCGCGGCCTCGACAGGGGACCTGAAGCGCAGCGACGCCTCGGACGAGACGCGCGTCGACACCTCGATCCCGCTCGCGGACTATCTCGACCGCTGCGAACGGGCCTACCTGACCCAGGTGCTCGAGGAGCGCCGGGGCCGGGTGCTCGAGACGGCGCGGGTGGCGGGGATCAACCGCCGCACGCTGCTGCGCAAGATGAACAAGCACCAGCTCGACAAGTCCGACTACCGCTAGCCGCTCGCCAGCGCGTCGCGACCAGCCCAGCGCTTCGCGCAGCGCTGGGCGGCCGTGCGTACGGGGAGCGCTCCAGCGCTGGGCTAGAACTCCCGCTTGCCGCGCAGCGTCTTCCAGGGACCCGTGATCGCCAGGGTCAGGCCGGGCCGCTGAATGTTGACGAAGAGCGTCGTCCCGTCCGGCGAGGCGCACACGCCCGTCAGCTCCGAGCTGTTCATGCGGTTCCAGGCGAAGCGATAGGCGCGCCCCTCGGGGGTGATCCCGACCAGGCCGTTGCCGTTGCTCCCGTCCTCGCAGCAGTAGAGGTCACCCCAGGGAGCGACGCAGATGTTGTCGATCATGTCGAACATCTTCTCGTCGTTGGGCTCGACCAGGAGGCGCAGCTTGCCCTGGGCGGGGTCCTGCGGGTCGGGCGTGTAGCGCCACACCTGCCCGCGCAGGTTCGGTCCGCCGGCCGTGCAGGTGAAGAACGCGCCGCCGTGGCCCCACCACAGGCCTTCGCCCCGGCAGAACACCGCGGCGCCCGCCGCCGCGCCGCGCGTGCGCAGGTCGTCCTTGGGCGCCTCGATGTCCTCGAGGTCGATCCAGGCCGCGGCCAGGTCCTGCCCGACCGGGATCGGGTCGGCCCCGGGGTGGTTGGCGGTCAGGTTGCTCTTGCGGTGCACGAGGGTCAGCGCCTGGAGCTTGCCCCCCTCGGCCAGCTTGCCCTTGACCTTGGGCAGGTAGCGGTAGAACAGGCCGTCGATCCGGTCCTCGGTCATGTAGACCGCGCCCGACGTGGGGTCGACGGCGCAGGCCTCGTGGTTGAAGCGGCCCATGGCCTTGATCGGGACCGCCTTGTGGAGCTTGGGCTCGTGGGTGACGGGGACCTCGAACACCCAGCCGTGGTCGACGGTGAAGCCCTTGCCGGCGCGAGTCGTGTCCTCCTCGCAGGTCAGCCAGCTCCCCCAGGGGGTCGGCCCGCCCGCGCAGTTGCGCATCGTCCCGCCCAGGCTCAGCCAAGAGGCCTCGAGCTGCTGCGTCTTGGTGTCGAACACCAGGGTCGTGGTCCCGCCCAGGGCAGCGCGGCGGCGCTTGCGCCCCTTCTCCTCCTTGATCACGCCCCCCTCGTAGAGCAGCGCGAGCTTGGCCTCGTCGAGCCGCTCGGCGTCCTTGCCGAAGGGGTTCCAGCCGCTCAGGCTCTGCTCGTGGTTGCGGATCAGGATCGTCTTGCCGTCGGGCCCGGGGAAGGCCGCCATGCCGTCGTGGGCGGCGGGGGTGTCGAGCCCGTCGCTCATCTTGTCGTTCTTGCGCGAGAAGACCGTGTAGCTGAAGCCCTGCGGCAGGTCGAGCACCTTGCCCTCGTCACGGACGAGCGGCCCGTAGCCGACCTCGTCTCCCGCGAAGACCGGCAGCCGGGTCGCGGCGAGCCCCGCGGCCGCGGCGGCGCTCAGGCTGAGGAAATCTCGGCGGGACCAGCTCATGGCAACTCCTTGGGCGCCCACTCTGCGGGCAGGCCCCACGATATCCAAGGGGCGCGTCTTGGCTCGGCCGGCGCTCGCGCCTTTGTGGGATCCTGACAGCGTGCACCAAGGGTCCCCCTTCCAACCTGGCGCCGTGGTCGACGGCTTCACCCTGGTCCGTGAGCTGGGGCGGGGCGGCATGGGCAGCGTGTGGGAGGTCGAGCGGGGCGGGGTCCGCTACGCGCTCAAGACGGCGACGGTCAGCAACGACCCGGAGCTCGCGCTCCGCTTCCAGCGCGAGGCGCAGGCGCAAGCGCGCGTCGACCGCCACCCCAACGTGGTCGGCGTGCACACGGCCGGCGCCTGGGGCGGCGCGCCCTACCTGATCATGGACCTCGCCCCGGGCGGGGACCTCGAGACCCGCCTCGAGGGCGGGCCGCTGCCCTGGCGCGAGGCGGCCCGACTCGTGGCCGACCTCGCGCGGGGGTTGGCGCACGTCCACGCCCAGGGGGTCCTGCACCGCGACCTCAAGCCGGCCAACGTGCTCTTCGACGCGCGCGGGACCCCGCAGCTGGTCGACTTCGGCGTGGCCAAGCTCCAGGACGCCCGCTCCCTGACCGAGACCGGCGCGCTGATGGGCACGCCGGCCTACATGGCCCCCGAACAGGCCAACGGCGAGCGCGTCGACGCGCGGGCCGACGTCTACGGGCTCGGGGCGATCCTCTACCACTGCCTCAGCGGCGGACCGCCCTTCGCCGGGGCCAGCGCGATCGCGGTCCTGGAGAAGGTCCTCAACTCCTCCCCGGAGCCGCTGCCCTCCTCGACTCCGCGCGAGCTCGCCGAGCTCTGCCTGGAGACGCTGACCAAGGAGCCGGCGCAGCGCCCGAGCCTGGTCGAGCTGGGGGCTCGCCTGGAGCTCTTGCTGGAGGGCTCGTCCAAGGCGCGCGGCGCCGGCGCCCTTGGGCTCTCGCTGGCCCTCGCGCTGGGGGGCCTCCTGGGAGCAGGCGGCGCGACCCTGGCCGTGGGGGCGGGCTCGGAGTCCCCGCCCCTCGCAGCTCCCCCAGCGGGCTCCTCCACCCCTCGCCCCACCCCCTCCCCGCTGGCCTCACTCAGCGACTCCGACTGGAGCGCTCAGGGGAGCCTGGCGGAGCTCCAGGGACGAGCGGATCGCCTGCTCGAGACATGGGGCAGGGATCCAGGCCTCGTCCTCGAGCGCGGCGCCCAGGTCGGCGCCTTGGCCGGGGCGCTGCGAGCGGCCTGCCCCAAGCCGCCGGGGCCGGCAGACCTCGGCCGCCTGGGCCGCCTGGTCCTGATCCTCCGCTACGTGCACCCCCCCAGCGAGACGCCGCCCTTGCTGGCTGAGCTCGACGCGCTGACGAAGGAGGACCCAGCGCTCGTGGGCGACATCTTCCCGTTGGCCCGTGAGTGCGGCGCCCCCTGGCTGGACTTCCTGGCGGCGATCGTCGGTCCCGGGCGGGGCCGCAGCCTCCCGACCATCAAGCTGGCGATCAACCGGGTCGACCGACACCACGTGCGGGCGTGCCTCGAATATCTCGTCCTGCGAGGACCCTCCCGCGCCATGGCCTGGCGGCACGTGGCGGCCTTCCACGCCAACGGCGGCCCTGCTCACCTGCCCCTCCTCGAGCGCTCCCTCCAGCACTTCCTCAGCCTGAACCCGCAGCACTCCTGGGGGCTGGTCATGCTGGGGTCCGTTCACCGCGCCCGCGGTGAGACCGCGCAGGCGCGAGCGCTCTTCGAGCAGGTCAGCCGGACCTTCCACCTGGAGAAGAGCCTGGCCGTGTTCTGGAAGGCGCAGCTGGCCTACGACGAGGGGCAGCTGGAGACGGCGAACAAGGCGCTGCTCTTCTCCAAGTCCCTGGCTGAGGAGAACGACCTCTACCCGGTTCACAAGACGATGAGCTACTGGCGCCTCTACTATGAGGTCCAGATCGCCAGGCAGGACGGGCCCGGCGTCGCCCTGGCTAGCAAGATGTTGCAGCAGGTGACGCGCTTTGACTGAGGCCGCCAAGTTCTAGCTTGACCCTGGGGATGGCCTACATATACTGAACGAACGTTCGTCCAGAAAGGCGCCCCTCACATGCCTGCCAACCCCAAGGCCGTCGCCAAGACCCGCGACAAGATCCACGCAGCCGCGGTGGAGCTGTTCACCAAGCAGGGCTTCCACGGCACGGGCATGCGCCAGATCGCCAAGCAGGCGGGCGTGTCGCTCGGCAACCTCTACAACCACCACAAGAGCAAGGAGGAGCTGCTCGCCGCCCTGCTCGAGGAGTTCGAGGAGCGCTACACCGCGCCCGGGACGCCGCTGGCCAAGGCCATGGCCGAGTTCCAGGGGCTCGAGGACCTCGAGCGGATCGGCGAGGCCAGCCGCGCGCAGGTGCGCCGCTTCTCCGACTACATCCGCCTGATCTACGTGGACGTCGTCGAGCTCGAGGGCGAGCACATTCGCCGCCTCTTCGGCGGGATGCGCAAGCGCTACGAGGAGAACCTCGGCGAGCGCCTCGAGGCGCTGCGCGCGGCCGGCAAGCTCGGCGGCGACGTCGACCCGATCGCGGGCCTGATGACGGCCACGATCGCCTACTTCTACCTCTGGAACATCCAGTCGATCTTCGGCGTGCGCCGCCTCTACGGCGGCACGGACCAGCAAGCGATCGAGACCATCGCGGAGATCTTCCGCAGGGGGCTGATGCCACGATGAACCCGACCGTGCTGCTCGCGACGACCCTCCTCTTCGCCCCCAACGGGGTGGGGATCCCCGGCCACGACCGGCCGCCGATGCCCAAGCGGCCGGCCTCGATCACGGCCCTGGCCGCTTCGCCCAAGGGCGACCTCCTGCTCAGCGGCGACGCCGACGGCTACGTCCGCCGCCTGCGCGGCAAGGACGAGCTGAGCGCCGTCGAGTGCGGCCGCATGGGCGGCGCCGTCCAGGCGATCACCTGGGGCGAGGTCGGCGCCTTCCTCGCCGACGACGCCGGCGCGATCGCCTTCCTCGAGGGCGGCGAGCCCCAGCCCCGCGCCAAGCACCCCGGGGGCGTCAACGCGCTGCTCCTCGGCCCCAAGGGCGAGATCCTCGCCTCCGGGGGCCAGGACGGCGTGATCCGCTTCTGGCAGCTCAAGGGCGATGCCCTGGTGTGGCACAGCCAGCTCGAGGCCCACGAGGGCGCCGTGAGCGGCTTCGCCCTCGAGGGCGACGAGCGCAAGGCCGTCCTGTGGAGCGTCGGCTGGGACGGCAAGCTCAAGAGCTGGAAGTGGCCCAAGGCGAGCAAGCGGATCAAGACCAGCGCGACCCGCCCCGCCTCCGCCCGCAAGGGCAACCGCAACGCGCGCCGCGCCAGCAAGCGCAAGCTCTCGCGTCCCAAGAGCGAGGTCACGCTCGGCAAGCGCGAGCTGACCGGGGTGGCCTTGGCCAACGAGCTCCTGGCCGTGACCGGCTACGACGGGCGCGTGATCGTGATCCGCCTCAGCCGCGGCAAGCCGAAGCCGGTCGACCTCATCGGGCCCCAGCGCGACTACGCCGAGTGGGTCATGGGCTGCGTGGCCGAGCCCGGTGGGCGGCGGATCGTCGCGATCGCCGGGGCCGAGGCCAAGCTGCTCGTGCTCGACACCCACGACCCCGCGCGTCGCCCCGCCAACCTGATGCGTGACATGAAGGCCCCGCCCCACGTGGCGGTCTTCACCGGCCCGCGCGAGCTGGTCGTCGGGCGCTTCAACGGCACCGTGACCCGTGTCCGTCTGCCCGCCCTGGGAGGTGAGAAGTGAACAAGCCCGCTCTGCTGATCTCCGCGCTGACGCTGCTCAGCGCTACCACCGCCCACGCGACCGAGAAGTTCGACCCCAGCCAGGCGACCGAGGTCCCGACCAAGCGCTGGGCCAAGACCGAGCGCCTCGACGACCCGCACCCCAAGATGAAGCAGGAGAAGTTCATCCCGCTCGTCGCGCACCACGACCCCGAGCTGGCCGAGGACTTCGGCAGCAAGACGCCCAGCTCGCGCTACTCGCTCCTGCACTACGCCAAGGGGATCGAGGAGGCCGACCAGAGCAAGACCCCGGTCCTGCTCGTGCACGGCGCCGGCCTGACGAGCAACCACTGCTACGCCGACAAGCCGATCGAGCAGCCCTATCCCGGGCTCGCGGCGCGCCTGATCGCGGACAAGATCCCGACCTTCGCGCTGACCTTCAGCCACATCCACGGCGACAACTACCTGCAGGCCGAGCAGGTCGCCAACGCGATCGCGCGGATCCGCCACGTGACGGGCGCCAAGAAGGTCGACCTCGTGGCCCACTCCAAGGGCGGCGTCTCGACCCGGATCTACGTCTCGAGCGCGGGCCACGAGTGGATGACGAAGTTCCGCGAGGACGTGCGCCGCTACGTGATGCTCGGCACGCCCAACCTCGGGATCGACGTCAGCTTCGCCTACCCGAACCTCAACTACTGGATCCTGGAGCACAAGTCGCCCGCGCCCATGTCGTGGCTCAACGGGCTCTACTACGGCAAGCGGATCGACTGGTCCGACCGGACCCTCTACGGCCCCGACAGCCCCTTCCCCGGGCAAGCCCAGCTGGTCGAGCGCTGGGATCAGCGCTACGGCCGGACCACGTCCAAGGGCCAGTTCGACGTCGACTCGACCTACGACGGCGGCAAGGGCCTGGTCAGCCACAGCCTCGGGATCGACCGCGCGATCAAGGACGGCGGCCACTGCATCGCCCGGCTCCAGAAGAAGCCCGTCCACAAGAGCGTCGAGCTGGCCGTCCTGGCCGGCAGCCACTCCTGGGTCATGGGCCTGGTCGGTGAGCGGCGCGGTCCGAGCGACGGGCTGCTCCTGGTCGAGAGCGCGTTCGCGACCGAGCCCATGGAGAAGGACGGGGCCAAGCTGATCCGCAAGGACCTGCGCCGCTTCAATCACCTCGAGCTGGTCTATCACCCGCGGGCCAACGACTGGGTGGCCGAGACCCTGGCGATGCCGACGCCCAAGGAGGATTAAGCTGGGAGCCTCCCCGGAGGCTCCCATGAGGCACACGCCCGCCGCCCTGCTGCTCCTCGCGCTCGCCCTGCCGGCCCTGCCGGCGCTGGCCCAGGACGCAGCCCCCACTCCCGCGCCCTCCCAAGAGCTCGACCTGAGCGGCTCCTGGCAGGGCGCGCTCTCCATCGGGGGCACCAAGCTGCGGCTGGTGTTCCACTTCGAGCGCGAGGGCGAGGGCTACAGCGCCAAGATCGACAGCGTCGACCAGGGCGCCAAGGGGATCCCGGTCTCCGGCGTGACCCTGACGGGGCGCAAGCTCGTGGTCGAGGTCGCCGCCGTCGCGGGCCGCTACGAGGGGACCCTCGACGCCGCCGGGCGGGAGCTCGAGGGCACTTGGACTCAGGCCGGCACCGCGCTGCCCTTGAAGCTGACGAAGTCCAAGGCCGAGGACCTGCCCGCATTGCGGCGTCCGCAGACGCCCAAGGCGCCCTTCCCTTACGGGCTCGAGGAGGTCTCGATCCGCCACGGCGGGGGCGAGCTCTCGCCCGTGGGCTCGATCACCTTGGCCGGGACCCTGACCCGCCCCAAGGGCGAGGGCCCGCACCCGGCGGTCGTCCTGGTCACGGGCTCGGGCCCGCAGGACCGCGACGAGACGCTCTTGGGGCACAAGCCCTTCGCCGTGATCGCCGACTACCTGACCCGCCGCGGCTTCGCCGTGCTCCGCTACGACGACCGCGGCGTGGCCAAGTCGACGGGCGACTTCGCCAGCGCGACCAGCTTCGACCTGGCCCAGGACGCCGAGGCTTCCTGGCGCTTCCTGCGCCAGCAGAAGGGGATCGACCCGGCGCGCTGCGGGATCCTCGGCCACAGCGAGGGCGGCTTGATCGCGCCTCTCGTGGCGGCGCGCCAGCCCGAGGTGTCCTTCGTGGTGCTGCTGGCGGGGCCAGCCGTGGACGGGCGCGCGATCCTCGAGCTGCAGACCCAGAAGATCGCCGCCGCCGCGGGCGCCGACCCGGCCCGCGTGGCGCGCGACGCCGAGCTGAGCTCACAGCTCTACGACGTGCTCCTGGGCGAGGGCGAGCTGGACGCGCGCCGGGCCAAGGCCGAGCAGATCCTGGTCGAGTACATCCAGACCTTGCCCAAGGCCGAGCTGGGCGGCGCCGACGCGGCCACGATCGCCCAGCGGCGGGTGGCGAGCCTGACCTCGCCCTGGTTCATGGCCTTCCTCCGCCACGACCCGGGCCCGACCCTGCGGCAGCTGAAGTGCCCTGTGCTGGCGCTGAACGGCGAGCTGGACCTCCAGGTCGACCCGGGCCAGAACCTCCCGGTCATGGCCCGCGAGCTGGAGGCCGGCGGGAACCCGGACTACACGCTGATCAAGCTGCCCAAGCACAACCACCTCTTCCAGCGCTGCCAGACCGGCGCGATCGGGGAGTATTCCCGGATCGAAGAGACCTGCTCGCCCCTGACCCTGCGCACGCTGGCCGAGTGGTTGCGCCGCCGCTTCCTCGAGCGGGAGTGAGGAAAGCGCGCGCGACGTTGCTCGCGGCGGGCTTCGGGCTCAGACTCGGCGGCTGGTGAAGGTCGACCACTACGAGATCGAGAGCGAGATCGCCCGCGGCGCGTTCGGGGTGATCTACCGGGCCAGGGATACGACCCTGGACCGACGGGTCGCGGTCAAGGTCCTGCTCGGCGACGCCCTCGACGCCGAGGACCTGAGCCGCTTCCGGGCCGAGGCCCGCGCCGCCGCGCGCCTCAGCCACAGCCACATCGTGAGCGTGTTCGGGATCGGGCTCTCGCGCGGGCGCCCTTATCTGGTCATGGACCTCGTCGAGGGGGACTCGCTCAACTCGGTCCTGCGCCGGCGCG
>CALDQK010000681.1 GCA_937911525.1 uncultured bacterium | reverse complement strand
GCGGTCTAGCCATTTCGCCAGTTCGGCGAGCCGCAGGCCGCCGGACAGCGAAGCAAGGGGCGCGCGCGTGATCCGCCAGGATCACAGCGCAGCGGTCTAGCCATTTCGCCAGTTCGGCGAGCCGCAGGCCGCCGGACAGCGAAGCAGGGGTCCTGCGCGTGAGCCAGGAATCTGCTTTTCTTCGCTGCTCTGAAAAGCACAAGCCCTGAGTCCGTGGTGAGAATCGACGTAAACCCGTTCCGGCATGTTGCCCGAGCCTTCCGATGCGTGACACGGGGGTCTCCACAAGTCAACCACTTAGGCGGATCGCTGTTACCGCGACCCCTCTGATTTGAATCGGTGACTTCGGGGGTCAGTTGGGTACCCAGAATCTGCGGAATGATGACCTTGGACCTCTTGACCCCGCTTCTATCCCAAGAGTCCAGACGTGGGCGCCGAGGAACGGTTGTCCGGTTAGTTGCGACTGGCTCACCGAAGGTCCAAACATCCCGCGAGGATAGCGACCGCTGCTTGCAATCGCCCGTTCTTCCCAATTGGTTCTCCCCAAAGGCGGTGCTGGCGCTTTGCCCGTGAGCCCTCTCCCGAACCAGCTGGTCAATGCTCCTGAGGAGCGACGAGCTATCTCGCTAGCGAGACCCGGATCTTCAGGCTCTCGATCGCGCCGTCACATGGCAGCGGTATCTCTTTGCCCAAGTGCTTCACGAGTTCAGCGAGAGGATAGGACCCTGAGGTCTGGCGAACGGGGTCATGGTTAGAGAGGTCCTTGTCGATCACCGAGATCCCGATGTATTTCGGGGAGTCAAGGAAGATCGACTTCGCTTCGATGCCCTCCTAGAGGGCACGGACCTATCCACGCAAGAAGGCGTCCCTCAGACGTGGCGCTAGGTCGAGCAGTTGCGCGTGCTCGAGCCTCCCCTTGCTTGCTAGCGCAGCGACCACGCGCCCAGCCGACTCGATCGCAGCTACTCGGTCCGCGCTGCTGAGACCCCTGCCGCTCTTGGCCCGCTGCCTATCTCCCGAGCCGGGGGCGAATCCCTTCGCGCTCATGGCCTTCTTCATCTTTGCCAGGGTAGAAGCGCGTGGCTTGGTCTTGCCGTGCTCCCAAGCCGCGATACTCCCTGCGCTGACACCCAACTCTTCGGCGAGTGCCTTGCGACTCATCTGGCGACCAAGGCGCCACGCCTTGAAGCGCCTCGGGTCGAAACCCCGGGGCGAAGGCGTCTCGGCAGGCTTAGCAGTCACGATCTCGGCGAGAAGCTTCTGGTTTACTTCGCTAGGAAAGCGCCTTCCCGCCTTCCAGGACGAGATTAGGCCTCCGGAAACACCAAGTTGGCTCGCAAGCGCCGCAGCAGTTGTGCCTGTTGACTCAAGCCAAGAAGTGAAGTCCTTCTTGCTCAGGTGGACCCATCTGCCCAACCGCTTGCCCTGTCTTCCTCGCTTCGCCTTGCGCCCCATCTCCACTCCTTCGTTGACCCCGACCAGGGGTTGAGCAAGGGAACATCTTCGAACCGGTGACGCTAGCGCCGGTGAGGGCCTCTGGAGCCGTGCTTCGATTTGGGACCTGTCCTACGGGGAGGCTGCTCCATGAGCCTGTGGTCACTGTCACAGCCCGCGGCGAGCTCAATCGCCCGACTTCGGCTTTGGGACGGGATAGAAGATCCACCCCTCGGCTCTTGCTGCTATCGCGGACTCTCCCTGCGGTCTCTCGATCACCCAGGAGGGGAGGAGGCCGAGGTAGACCAAGCCCGACAATGCGGCGACAAAGGCGTCAGTCTTGTCTGAATCCCTTCCCTCGCTCGCGATTCGTCGAACGCCCTCTTCCCTGCTGCACTCTCCGAAGCTGACCTTGAACCTCCCTACAAGTCTCCGCACGAGGTCTTCGCGGACCTCTGGGTCGCTCTTGTAGCCTTCAATCGAGTCACCAAACGCGAGGATCGAGGCTGCGGGGTAGACCTCAATCAGCGGGGCTCCGGGGCCGTCAGGGACCTTGTCGCCTGTATCGATCCTTCGTAGCCAATGCGGGTTGCCCTGCACAAGCTCCAGCCACTTCCTTGTCCCAAGCGCGATCCTGTCAGCGGAGACACTAAGTGGGTGCTTCCCTAGCTCCCTGCGTATCCTCAAGTCGGTTGCTCGGTATCGAAAGGTGTCGCTGCTCGGGACACTCTCCGAGCAGTGAACGTCACCTGGCTGCCATTTGGAGACGAAGCTGCGGAAGGAGCTTGGCCAGCCAAAGGGGATGTCCACTGCGATGACGCTGGCAGCTGCCGAGTCGACCAGGCGGCAGACTCCCAAATCCTTCAGACTCTCCCTTGTGACGTCCAGGACGGTTATCTCTCCGGCCTGTGTTGCCTCGACGACAACAGCGGCGCGCTTCCGAGGTTCGGTGGCCCAGTCAATGCCGATTGCTTGCATGAGCTTGGGCTCTTCGTTGGGTGACTTCGTGGGCATGAGCCCTACTCGCGTGTCAATCCGACAGACCCGACCACGGCGTAGTCTGCTAGTGATCGCCCTGGGCTCGAAAGGTGAACAGTTAGAGGTCCAATCTGACCGTTGAAGGACCCTGCATCGAGGAGGACCTGGTTGTCGACGCTTATCGAGAGACGGTTCGAGCTCCAACAACTCGTGAACTCCCTACTCGATTGTCGGTTCAGTGGTCAGAGCTTGATCTCGTAGCGGAGGGGTAAACGCCAAGCGCCCCGTGTAGCTTGGCCCAGCCGGTTGTTCCCCCAAGATAAGCG
>CALDQK010000680.1 GCA_937911525.1 uncultured bacterium | reverse complement strand
CGTTGATCGCGCGCCCCTTGCCGTCCTTGCTCGGGGCGCGCAGCTCGCGCAGGTGGTCGCGCAGGGGGACGGGCAGCGCGTCCAGGCCCTCGACCCACACCCGGTGCTCCTTCTTGGCCATGCTGCGCAGCTGAGCGCTGGCGGCGAGCATCGAGCCAATGAAGAGGAGCGGGTAGAGCGCGACGGGCAGCAGGAGGAGCACGAAGAGGCTGCGCCGGTCGCGCACGATCTCGCGCAGCTCCTTGCGGGTCACGACCCACAGCGCCTCCCGCAGCGGGGGCGGCTTCACGCGGCCTCCTCGCTCTTGGGCTGCACCAGGGCGAAGAAGGCCTGCTCGAGGGACTCGGCCCCGGTCTGGGTCAGGAGCTCGGCCTGGGACCCCGAGGCGCGGATCTTGCCCTGGTGGATCACGGCCACGCGATCGCAGAGGCGCTCGACCTCGGGCATGATGTGACTGCTGAGCACGATCGTGCGCGAGTCGGCCCGGAGGGCCGCGATCTGCTCGACCAGGGTGTGCGCGACCAGCACGTCGAGGCCGCTGGTCGGCTCGTCGAAGACCAGCACCGGGGGGTCGTGCACGAGCGCGCGCGCGATCGAGGCCTTCTGGCGCTGCCCCGTCGAGAGCAGCCCGCAGTAGCGGTCGGCGAAGCTCTCCATGTGGAAGGTCTGGATCAGCTCGTCGATCCGGCGCTTCAGCGCCTGGCCCCTCAGGCCGTGCAGGGCGCCGAAGGTCTCCAGCAGCTCGCGCGGCGAGTGGCGCTCGTAGAGGCCCGTGTTGCTGGAGAGGAAGCCGATCCGGCCGCGGACCTCGGGGGGGTCGGCCACGGCGTCGACCCCGTCGACCTTCACCGTCCCGCTCGTGGGGCGGAGCATGGTCGCGATCATGCGGAGGGTCGTCGTCTTGCCGGCCCCGTTGGGACCCAGCAGGCCGAAGATCTCCCCCCGCTCCGCGCGGAAGGAGACCTCGTCGACGGCGACGACGTCTTCCTTGCCTCGATAGACCTTGCGTAGCGCTGTGACCTCGATCACGGGGCGCAGTCTGTCATGCCAGCAGGGCGCGTGCTCCCTTCAGGGGGCGGCCTCCTGTGCTCGTCGCGAAACATTCGCGTTGCCTGTAGGGAGACCCGCACCCAGCGCCTAGGTTGAAGCGATGCGCAGACTGCTGTTTAGCCTCGCGGGTTGGCTTGGGGCGGTCTTGCTGGTCACCTGGCGACTGACCCTCAGGATCCGCACGGTGGACGACCCTCGCCCCGCCCTGCGCGAGACCGGGCGCCCTTACGTCTACGCGATCCTGCACGCCCAACAGATGAGCTTCATTCTGTTCAGCGACGACCGCCCGGTCGCGGCCATGGTCTCGGCGAGCAAGGACGGCGACGCGCTGGTGCCCCTCTGCCGCGTGCGCGGCGTGGTCCCGGTCCGCGGCTCGAGCCGCAAGCGCGGCAAGGACAAGGGCGGTAAGCGGGCCCTGGCCGAGCTGATCGAGCACGTCCAGACGCGCGGCCCCGCCTTGCTGGCCGTCGACGGGCCGCGCGGCCCGCGCAACACGGTCCACTGGGGGATCACCAAGCTGGCCAGCGAGACCGACGCGTTCATCGTGATCGCGGGCGTGTTCCCCCAGAAGCGCAAGCTGCTGCTCCGCACCTGGGACCGGACGCAGCTCCCGCGCCCCTTCACGACCCTCCACGGGCGCTTCGGGCCGCCGATCGACCCGCGCGACTACGAGGGCGACCCGGCCGGGCTCCGCCAGCGCGTCTACGACGAGCTGCTCGCCCTCGAGCAGGCGTGGGATCCCGAGGAGGCGGCCTACGCTCAGCCTCTCGAGCCGGCGGCCGCGCGCGAGGCTTAGTTCCTGACCGGAAACTGCGAATCCGTGCCCGCCGCGCCCGTGCCCAGATAGAGACATGAGAAGGAGCTGTCGCGCTGCGCGACGGCTCCTTCGCGTTTCGGAGATTGAACTGAGAAAACTGGAAAACTCGAAAGCGCGGTGGTTGGTGGTGCTCAGCGGAGCTGCCGCTTTCGAGTTTTCGAGCTTTCTCCGTTCAAACCTCGCACTGGAGGGAGCTGTCGCTCGTGCGACAGCTCATTCGCGTTTCGGAGATGAACCGCCAAGGACGCCAAGGAATGCCGGCGAGTCTTGGCGCCCTTGGCGCCCTTGGCGGTTCAATCCAAACAAGAAGGGAGGGAGCTGTCGGCCTTGCGACAGCTCCTTCGCGTTTCGGAGATTGAACTGAGAAAACTGGAAAACTAGAAAGCGCGGTGAGCGCTCAGCGGAGCTGCTGCCTTCGGGTTTTCGAGTTTTCTCCGTTCAACACTCGCACTTGAGGCAGCTGTCGCTCGTGCGACAGCTCCTTCGCGTTTCGGAGCTGTCGCTCCC
>CALDQK010000679.1 GCA_937911525.1 uncultured bacterium | reverse complement strand
CCCCACTCAGGTCGGGATAGAGGGCCAGCTCTTGGGGCGCCACGCCGATCCGCGCCAGCGCGCGACGATCGAGGGGGCGGCTGTCGAAGCGGACCTCCCCTTGATCGGGGCGCAACAGGCCGACCACGCAGGCGACCAGAGTGGACTTGCCCGCCCCGTTGGGGCCGAGCAGCCCCAACACCTCGCCGCGCTCGAGCCGCAGCGTGAGCGAATCCAACGCGAGGCGCTCCCCGAAGCGCTTGCGAATGCCGGTCAGCGATAGCAAGGGGAGCGGGGCGGGACGGGTCACCGGCGACCGCTCACGTCGCGAGAGTGAGACACCGGAAACCTGCATAAGTCCATTTCCTTCAATCGCCCGGCCAGGCAATCTCGACGCATTTGCCCCATACCTCTACAAACACTAGACAAGTGAGCGCGACTTCACCAGAGACAAGTTTGGAGCCACGGACGTCCCTGCCGAGCAAGGGCTCGGCCGATCCAAGCCCTGCGCAGGGGCGCCCGGGGGTGCAGGGAGCTGCACCCTCGGCGTGTCGCCACCTGCACGTCCTCACGCGGTCCAAGCCAGAAACGCGCTGGCCCCTGCATTGCAGAAGCGCTCGCCGGAAACCGATCCCAGGAGGGTCCTCATGTCTACGAATCCCAGCGTCTTGATCGTGGGGGCTGGCCCAGGAGGGCTCGCCGCCGCGTTGATGCTCCGCCACGCTGGCTGCGAGGTGCGCGTGATCGAGCGCCTCGACCGGCCCGGCGGGCGGACCTCGAGCTTCACGCTCGAGGGCGGGTATCGCTTCGACCTCGGCCCGACCTTCTTCCTCTACCCGCGGGTCCTGCGCGACATCTACGCCTCGGTCGGGCGCGACTTGATGCGCGAGGTCCCCATGACCCGGCTCGACCCGCAGTACCACCTGATCTACGGAGAGGGCGGCGAGATCCGCGCGACCCCCGATCCGACCCGGATGGCGGCCGAGATCGCGCGGATCGACCCCCGCGACGCGGCCGCGCTCGAGCGCTACCTCGACGACAACCGGCGCAAGCTCGCCGCCTTCCGCCCGGTCCTGGAGCGCGCCTTCCTCGGCTGGGGCGACCTGTTCTGCAAGGAGCTGCTGGCCGCCGCGCCCTGGGCGGGGCCGCTCCGCTCGGTCGACGCCGAGCTGCGCCGCTACTTCCGCGACCAGCGCACCCGCCTGGCCTTCAGCTTCCAGTCCAAGTATCTGGGCATGTCGCCCTTCCGCTGTCCGAGCCTGTTCTCGATCCTGTCCTTCCTCGAGTACGAGCACGGGGTGTGGCACCCGCGCGGCGGCTGCGCGGCGGTCAGCGAGAACATGGCCAGCCTGTGCGAGGACATGGGGGTCGAGTTCCACTACGAGGAGCCGGTCGAGGAGGTGCTCTTCGAGGGCAAGCGGGCCGTGGGCGTGCGCACCGGGCGCGAGACCTACACCGCGGACGCGGTGGTCCTCAACGCCGACTTCGCGCGGGCCATGCAGCGCCTCGTCCCGAACCGGCTGCGCAAGCGCTGGACCGACGAGAAGATCGAGAAGAAGAAGTTCAGCTGCTCGACCTTCATGCTCTACCTGGGGCTCGAGGGACGCTATGAGGACCTCAGCCACCACACGATCTATCTGGCCCAGGACTACCTGCAGAACCTCGAGGACATCGAGTCGGGCCACGTCCTGAGCGAGGACCCCAGCTTCTACGTCCAGAACGCGGTCGTGAGCGACCCGACCCTCGCGCCGGCCGGCCACAGCACGCTCTACGTGCTGGTCCCCGTGACCCACCAGCACGAGAACGTGAACTGGGAGCGCGAGCGCCAAGCGTTTCGCGCCATGACCCTCCGGCAGCTGGCCAAGATCGGCCTCGAGGACGTCGAAGAGCGAATCCGGGTCGAGCGCTGTATCACCCCCGCCGACTGGGACGTCGGCTACGAGATCCACCGCGGCGCGACCTTCAACCTCGCCCACGGGCTGGACCAAATGCTGTCCTTCCGCCCCCGGAACCGCTTCGAGGACGTCGAGGGCGTCTACCTCGTCGGCGGCGGCACCCACCCCGGCAGCGGCCTGCCGGTGATCTACGAGGGCGCGCGGATCAGCGCGCGCCTCTGCCTGGAGGAGCTGGGGCTCGAGAGCGACTGGCTCGACCCCAACGCGCCGACCCGACTCCCCCTGCGCCAGGCGACCCCGGCGCGAGCGCGCTACGCGGAGGCCGCTCGGCTCGCCAATCCCGGCCTGGGGGAGGTGGCCCTGTGAGCGCTTCGAGCTCCGACAAGGTCGCGGTCGTCGGCGGCGGCCTCGGCGGCCTCTCGGCCGCGGCCGTCCTCGCCGCGCGCGGCGCCGACGTGGTGCTCTTCGAGCGCAACGAGTGGCTGGGGGGCAAGGCCGCCGAGCTGCGACTCGACGGCTATCGCTTCGACATGGGCCCCACGATCATGATGCTGCCCTCGGCCTGGCGGCGCGTGTTCGCGGCGGCCGGCCGGCGCCTCGAGGACGAAGTCGAGCTGGTGCGCCTCGACCCCCAGTGGCGCTGCTTCTACCCCGACCGCTCGACCCTGGACCTGTGGGCAGGGCGCGAGCGGATGGTCGAGGAGCTCGAGGCCTTCGCGCCAGGGAGCGCGCCCGGCTACGAGCGCTTCCTCGACCACAGCGAGCGCCTGAACCGTCTCGCGCACGACTACTTCTTCTACAAGCCGATCGGCTCGCTCTGGGACGTGGTCCGCCACAAGGGCCTCTCGGTCTCGACCCTGGGCGACGTCATGAGCATGGGGGCCGGCCGAACGGTGGCCGGCACCGTGCGCGGACACGTGCCGGATCCGCGCGTCGCGCAAATGCTCGACCACTTCACCCAGTACGTCGGCTCCGCTCCCGACGCCTCCCCGGCGGTGCTGTGCGGGATCGCGCACATGCAGACCGACGAGGGGGTGTGGTATCCGGTCGGCGGGATCCGGGCCCTCGTCGAGGCGCTGATCCGCCTCCTGCGCGACCTCGGCGTGGAGCTCCGCACGGGCGTCGGCGTGCGCCGGATCGAGGTCGAGGGGCAGCGCGTGACCGGGCTCGTGACCGAGGCCGGCGAGCGCGTCCCGCTGGCCGGCGCCGTGTGCAACGCCGACGTGGTGCGCGCTCACCAGGACCTCTTGGCCGGAGTCGAGACGGGGGCGCTGACGCGCCGCTACGAGGCGGCCTGCTCGGGGGTCGTGCTCTACCTCGGCCTGCGCGAGCGCTACGAGCACCTGCTGCACCACAACTTCGTGTTCTCGGAGGACCCCGAGGCGGAGTTCGAGGACATCTATCGGCGCAAGCGTCCGGCCGAGGACCTGACGGCCTACCTCTGCGCGCCGGCCCAGAGCGACCCTGGGGTCGCGCCCGCGGGGGGCGAGGCGCTCTACGTGCTGGTCCACGCCCCGGCCCTCAGCGAGGGGGTCGACTGGGACGAGGTGTTCCCCGCCTACCGCCAGCGGATCCTCGACAAGCTGAAGACGCAGGCGGGCCTCGAGGACCTCGAGGAGCGGATCGTCTGCGAGCAGGCCCTCACCCCGGCCTCGATCCACAGCCGCTACAAGGTGCTGGACGGCGCGATCTACGGCCTGGCGAGCCACGGGCGCTTCATGGGCGCCTTCAAGCCGAGCAACGTCCCCAGCGGCGTGAGCGGCCTGACCTTCGCGGGTGGCTCGGCGCACCCTGGGCCGGGGATGCCGATGGTGGTGATGTCCGGCTGGATCGCGGGCGACGCGCTGGCGCGTCAGCTGGAGGGCGCGCTGGCGCCCGCCCCGCTCGTGGCCGCCAGCTAGGCCAAACTAGCGCGCTCGCGCGAGCGGCGGCGCTGTGGGCTCCTGCGCCAGGCGCCCGCGATAGAACTCGATCACTCGCTCGGTGATCCCGTTCAGGTAGAGGATCGCCGTGTAGTGACCCACCGGCAGGTGGAAGCGCAGCGGCTTGCCCAGGGCGCGCCAGAGCAAGAGCTGATTCTCGAGGGGCACGACCGTGTCGAGCCCGGTGGTGACCATGACGACCTTGCGGGCGTCGACCGCCGGCGCGATCGCGAGGGGGTCGCTGGGGAACTTGCCCCGCTGGAGCTGCTCGAGGGCCGTGGGGCCGAGGCCGGTCTCCTCCAGCCTGGCTGCCCAGTAGCGCGCCAGGCGCCCTTCGCTGCTGACCGAGAGGATCGAGGGAATGTCCCCGCCGGCCAATGCCATGGCGCCGGCCTTGAGCCGAGGCTCGAGGCCCAGGAGCACGCTGGTGATGATCCCGCCCATGGACGCGCCGAAGGCGACCACCCGCTCTCCGTCCATCTCGGGCCGGGTCTGGATCCAGTCGACCAGCCCCCGGCGGGCGCCGATCGCCTTGCGCATCCAGCGCTCGCAGGCCTCGATGTCCCAATACTCGCGCAGGACGCGGGTGTTGCGCCAGGCGAGCACGACGTGGAAGCCGGCGTTGGCGAAGTCGTAGCAGTTCCAGCGCGCCAGGGTCTTCCCGCCGCCGAGGATCGGCGTGATCAACACGACCGGCGCCTTGGCGGGGGCGCTCTTGGAGCGCCAATACTCGAACTTGGCCGAGAAGGTCCCGTCGTCGGGAGGAGCGCCGCCCTCGCCGCCGCCCGGGTGCGCCGAGCGCGGCACCGACACCGGCAGCAGCCCCGAGAACACCTCTACCTCGTCGTCCTCCCAGTCGCGCGTCAGCGAGACCGAGGCCACGTCGGCGGTGTAGGCGAAGCGCGCCGTGACCGCCGCGGGGAGCTCGACCGGGGCCCGGGGGCTGGGGTCCGCTGGGATGGTGCTGGCGCAGCCGGCGAGGAGCGCGAGCAGGAGCAAGGGGAGGGAGCGCGCCATGCCTCTAGCTTACCGTTGGGAGGCGTCCGCGCTCCCCTTGGAGCCGGGAGCGAGCGAGAAATCCCTCGGCTCAGGAAGGGCGGGCGCGTGACGAATCGAGCGGCTAGGCTGGGTTCGCCATGGCAGCGGTGGTGACCCTCTCCGGGTCGGTCTACGGCAACTTCATCCTCGAAAAGGGCGACTCGGTCACCCTGGGGAGATCGCTTCAGACCGACCTCAGCGTCGACGATCTGCGGGTGTCCCGACGGCACTGCAAGATCGAGCACGGACGCTTTGGGGTGGTGCTCGTCGACCTCCGCTCGGCCAACGGGACCTTCCTGAACGGGCAGCGGATCAACAGCTGCGTCTTGCGCCCGGGCGACCACATTCAGGTCGGCAGCGCGGACCTCGAGGTCCAGGTCAGCTACTCCGACGACGACTACCTCGACAGGGTCTACTCCTGCACCCGCTGTCAGCGCGAGATCTCCCTGATGACCTTCGCCGAGGGCGACGTGATCCAGCTCGACGAGCGGAACTTCGTCTGCCCCCAGTGCCGCGAGAAGGAGGCCACCCCCGAGTTCTCCCTGGTGGAGCTCGACGTGATCCAGCGCCTCGCCGACGAGGGCTTCGAGGTCCAGGAGAAGCTCTCGATCTCGGGCGTCGTGCCGATCTATCGGGCCCGTCGGGTCGCGCTGGACCAGGTGGTCGCGATCAAGGCCCTGCCCCTCAGCCAGGTGATCTCGCAGAAGAAGGTCAGCCGCTTCGCCCAGGAGGCCAAGGTCCAGGCCCGCCTCCGGCACCGCAACATCGTCACGATCTACGACGTCCGCCAAACGCGCGACCTGATCTACATCGTGATGGAGCTGATCGAGGGCGAGACACTCCTGCAGACCATCGACCGCTCCGGCTCTCGGATGGCGGTCAAGGACGCGCTGCGGATCGGCTACCACGTGGCGCGCGCGCTCGACCACGCCGCCCAGCGCGGGATCATTCACCGCGACGTCAAGCCGAGCAACGTGATGGTCGGCCGCGACGGGGAAGGCAAGCTGATCGACTTCGGCCTGGGCAAGAACCTGCAAGAGATCGGCATGGGGATCACCGCCGACGGAGAGACGCTCGGCACCCTGGGCTACATGGCGCCCGAGCAGCTCGGTCGGGCCAAGGACGCCGACCCGCGCGCCGACGTCTACGGGCTGGGCGCCACCCTCTATCACTGCCTCAGCGGGCGCGCGCCCTTCGACGCCCGCAACGCCATCGCCCTGCGCGAGCAGCAGGCCGCCGGCCCAGCGCTCGAGCACATGAGCGGGGTCCCGCTCAACCTGATCACCCTGATCGCCAAGATGATGGCCTACGAGCCCGCCCAGCGCCCCGCGAGCGCCGCCGAGGTGATGCGCGGGATCGAGGACACCGTGGGCGAGATCACGGGGCTCGTGGCGAACGCGAGCAACGTCGAGTTCCTGCTCAAGATCCGCGACGAGGAGTCGGACCTGCTCCAGACCTGGCGCACCTCGCGCAACCGCGCCAGCGCCTTCCTGGGCTCCTTCCGGGACTCGGAGCTGGTCGAGTTCCTCCAGATGGTCGAGTTCAACCGCAAGAGCGGCACCTTGCGCGTGGCCGCCGGCACCAAGCGCGGCACGATCGGGATCATCGAGGGCGTGATCGTGGGCGCCGAGGCGGAGGGCCACAGCGACGCCGAGGCGGTCGCCTTCCTCCTGCGCCAGCGTGACGGCGACTTCGAGTTCACGCCTGGCCCGAGCCGAATCCCGCCCCGCTGCCGCCTGCCCATCGGGGCGGCGCTGATGAACGCGATGCGCCTGCGGGACGAGCGCGCTCGCTAGCTCTGGCTAGCGCTCGCTCAGCTCGACCAGGCGCGGGTCTTCTTCGGCGAGGAGCTCGATCAGGATGTCTTTGCCCATGGCCTCCCGCAGGCGCGCGGGGTCGTCTTCGAGCAGGGCGCAGGTGGGCCGCTCGCCGGGCCGCGCCGCAGGCACGCCCAGCTCCAGTCGCCGCAGCACGTAGCGCGCGAGGTCGTGCTGACGCGGGTCGCGCCCGCTGAGGGCGGCGGCGGCGAAGTAGCGAGCCTGCTCGCGCAGCTTGGCCACTCCGGCCGGGTCCAGGATCTTCGCGGCGCGCACGGCGACGAGCAGCAGGGCCAGGGCCTTGCTGCCCGGGGCGACCTCCGCGCGCCGAACGCGCGCGAGCACGCCCTGGACTCGCTCGGGCGTGGGGCCCATGAACACCAGGACGCCGAGCGAGATCTCGAGGGCGCGGGTGTGCTGGCCGAGCTGGTCGAGGTCCTTGGGGGGACCGATCCAGGAGTAGACCTTGGTGCGGGACAGCTTGTGGCGGAGGAAGGTCCCCAGCGAAGCCAGGTAGCGCAGGACCTGGCGCTGCTCGCGGTAGATCTGCAGCTCGAGCTCGTTCGCTTCGCGCGGGAAGTAGCCGAGCTCCTTCGCCTCGTGGAGCAGGACCAGGGCCCGCCGCAGCACGTCTTCGCGGTCGATCGAGTCCCGGTCGAGACCCGTACGCAGCAGGCCGGGGTTGGGGTCCACGCGCAGCCACGTGACCCGGGCCAACCCGAACAGGAGCTTCCCCTGCTCCTCGCGCGGGGTCAGCACCCGGGCCGCCTCCAGCGCAGCCTCGGCCGTGGTGGGGCAGGTCACCATCACCCTCAGGCCGCGCGCCAGCCCCTCCAGGGTCATGCCGTCCCAGGCGACCCAGTTCAACCGCTCGACGCCGTCCTTCCGCGCCGCGAGCGAGCGCGCGACGCTCTCGGCGGCCTGCGCGTCGCCCGCGTAGACCACCGCGAGCAAGGCTCGCGCCATGGCGTCCCGCGCGAGGTCCAGCGGCAGGTCGCTCTTGTGCGCCAGCTCGAGCAGCTCGTGGCCGAGGCGCCGCGCGAAGGCGACGCGCTGCTGGTAGAGCTGCTCTTCCTTGGCGCGCGTCACGCCGCCGCGCCCGACGCGGTAGCTGGCGTCCCGGTAGAAGTCGGGCACCTCGGCGAAGAGGTCCGGCTCGCTCAGCCCGAGCACCTCGCGAGCCGCGACTCGCCAGCGCGCGCGCTCGCCCGTGGCCACGGCCGGCGCTTCGCCGCGGTCCCAGGC
The DNA here is from genome assembly GCA_937911525.1 of uncultured bacterium. Lineage (GTDB taxonomy): Bacteria > Planctomycetota > J058 > J058 > J058 > NORP233. The sequence goes on along the minus strand of CALDQK010000679.1, from coordinate 4,316 downwards.
CGCGCGCCCCGGGTCGTCCTCCCCCAGCCAGAGCGCCGCCCTTCGGACCCGCAGGGGCGCTCCGCTCGAGCCGAAGCCAGCGCGCTCGCCGCTGCAGGGGAGCACCAGGGGCGCCCCCACGCTCCACCGCCGCTGCCCGACTCGCAGCGTCCCCTCGACCCAGTCGGAGCGGCGCACGAGCCGGAGCACTCCCTGCTGCTGCGGCTCCACCTGGACGCGGGACAAGATCCGCGAACCCCGGCGAAGCTGGAGGCTGCACTGGGCCTCCTCTCGCTCGAGTTCGAGCACCAGGCCCGTCGGTCGGCAGGGGTCACCGATCGCGAGCACGGGCCCGCCCAGCTCGGGACCCTCCTCGAGCTCGAAGTCGAGCGCGAGCGCGAGCTGCGGAGCCGTGGCCACGGGCGCCCAGGCGAGGGCAGGACGGTCGACCGAGCGCGGCACGCCGCTGACCCTGAGCGCGCGGAAGTTGAACACGCCCTCGCTGACCCAGACGCGCAGGCTCGCCGACCCCCCTGGACCCTTCAGGGTCTGACCCGGCTCCCCGTCGATGCTCAGGGAGGCCCCCGGCGTCCACTGGAGCTGGCGGCGCACGCTCTGGGTCAGCAGGGTCCGCGCGTAGTCGCGACCGGGAGCGCTGAGGGTGACCAGCTTCGCCCGCTGGCTGAGCGCGAGCTTCCGCGGGCCCCACATCAGGGCGAGGTCGCCGCGATCGATCCGCTGCGCGTCGAGGTCCACTTCGATCTGGACACCGCCCCAGCGGGCGCGCGGGTGCAAGAGCAGCGCGGTGACGTCGTTGGGCGCGAGCACCCGCCAGCTCCCGGAGTGCTCCTCCCACTGACCCATCTGCGGGACCCCCCGCGTGACGAGCCCGGCGAACGCCTCGTGGCCGCGCCAGCGCAGCCCGCTGCGCGGGAGCGAGGACGGCCCGGCGAAGTAGTCCACGATCAGGCGCCCGTCCTCGAGCGCCTCGACCTGGCCCAGGTAGCTCTCGACCAGCGCCGCGGGCTCGCGTCGGAGCGGCTCGACGCGACGCGGGGCGGTCCAGCGCGCGTCGCGCTCGGCGGCTGACCCTGTGGCCAGTGACCAAGCCGCCCTCCAGCCCTGCGGTCCGGCCAAGGGGGGCAGCTCGGGGGCCGGCGTCCCGGGCGGAGCGGGGGAGCGGCTGGGCGCAGCGCTCGGCGCGGCCGGGCGCGGGGCGCGCGGCAGGAGCGCCGCACCGAGCGCCCCCAGGAACACGAGCAGCCCCGCCCCCGCGGCCCACCGGCGAGCCCGTCGGGCGGCGCGATCGCCCTCTGCCTGGGACCAGCCGCCCGCGAGGAAGCGGTCCAGGTCGTCGCGGAGGGCCTCGGCGCTCGGGTAGCGATCCTCGGGGTCCCGCGCCAAGCAGCGGCTGAGGATCGCCTCGAAGGCGGGGGGGATCCCGGGGCACAGGTCGCTGGCGGGGCGCGGGTCGAGCTCCATGGCGGCCACCGCCGCCTCGAAGGCGCCCAGCCCCTCGTGGGGGCCCTGCCCCGTCATGCAGCAGTAGAGCGTGGCCCCCAGCCCGTAGACGTCGACGCGCGGGTCGAGCGGGCTCCCCGTGCCCCGGACCTGCTCGGGGGCCCAGTAGCCGGGGGTGCCCATCAGCTGCCCGGTCTGGGTCAGCTCGCGGGTCTGCTCGAGGCGCGAGAGGTCCTTGACGAGCCCGAAGTCGGTCAGCCGCGCCTGGTCGTCGGCCTCGATCAGCACGTTGTCGGGCTTGAGGTCGCGGTGCAGCACCCCGAGGGCGTGGCAGGCCGCGAGGGCGTCGGCGAGGTCGCGCCCGAGCCGCGCTGCCTCGCTGGCGCTGAGCAGCCCGCGCTGGAGGCGCTCCGCCAGGCTCTCGCCGCTGACCAGCTCGAGGGCCAGGTAGGGCACCCCGACCACCTCACCCGCTTCGAACACGCGCACGACGTGCGGGTGCTGGATCCGGGCCAGGGCGACCCCCTCGCGCGCGAAGCGCTGGCGGCGGTCCTCCGTCAGCTCGCCGTGGAGCAGCTTGAGCGCGACCTCGCGCCCCAGCTCCTCGTGGCGGGCCCGGAACACGGATCCAGCGCCTCCCCGACCGAGGGGTTCCAGCACGTGAAAGGGGCCGAAGCGCTGCTGCACCTGCTCAATCTGGTCACTGCGGTCGCCTCGGGCAAGGTGACGGCGAGGTGTGCTACACCTTCTCTCCCATGCCCGTGCTCAGCTCCCGAGTCGACCCCGCCGCGGCGGAGTTCCAAAGCAACCACGCGGCCCTGCTCGGCCTGGTCGAGGAGCTGCGCGCCCTCGAGGCCAAGGTCGTGGCCCACTCGGCCAAGGCGGCGCCGAAGTTCCGCAAGCGGGGTCAGCTCCTCCCCCGGGAGCGGCTGGCCCGCCTGCTCGACCCCGGCGCGCCTTTCCTCGAGCTCTCTCGCCTGGCCGGCCTCGGGATGCACGACGACGACGGGGACGCGGGCGCCAGCGGCGGCGGGAGCGTGATCGGCGTCGGCTTCGTGAGCGGCGTGCGCTGCCTGGTCCTCGCCCACGACAGCGCGATCAAGGGCGGCGCGATCACGCCGATGGGCCTCGAGAAGAGCCTGCGCGCCCAGGAGATCGCGCGCCTGAACAAGCTGCCCTGCGTGTCCCTGGTCGAGAGCGCGGGGGCCAACCTGCTCTACCAGTCCGAGCTCTTCGTGAAGGGCGGGCGGGTGTTCTGCAACATGGCCCGCCTGAGCGCGGCCGGGATCCCGCAGCTGACCGTGGTCCACGGCTCCTCGACGGCGGGCGGGGCCTACGTGCCTGGGCTCTCGGACGTGGTCGTCGCCGTGCGCGGCAAGGCGCGGATCTTCCTGGCCGGGCCGCCCCTCGTAAAGGCGGCCCTGGGCGAAGACGCCGAGGAGGAGGCCCTCGGCGGCGCGGACATGCACGCCGAGACCTCGGGCCTGGTCGAGCACGTGGCCCGCGACGACGAGCACGCCCTCGAGCTCCTGCGCGAGCTGGTCGCCTCCCTCGGCTGGCCCGCCGTCGACGCCGGCCCGCCCCACGAGCCGATCGAGCCGCGCTGCTCGCCCGACGAGCTGCTGGGCGTCGTGCCGGCCGACCCGCGCCAGCCCTACGACGTGCGCGAGGTGATCGCGCGCCTCGTCGACGACTCGCGCTTCCTCGAGTTCAAGGCCGGCTTCGGGCGCAACACCGTGTGCGGCCACGCGCGCCTGCTCGGCTACCCGGTCGGGATCGTGGGCAACAACGGCCCGCTCCTGCCCCAGTGCTCGGTCAAGGCGGCCCACTTCATTCAGCTCTGCTGCCAGAGCGGGACGCCCCTGCTCTACCTCCAGAACACAACCGGCTACATGGTCGGGACCGAGGCCGAGCAGGGCGGCGCGGTCAAGCACGGCGCCAAGATGATCCAGGCCGTCGCCAACGCGACGGTCCCGCAGCTGACGCTCCTGATCGGGGGCGGCTACGGGGCGGGCAACTACGGGATGTGCGGGCGCGCCTTCGACCCGCGCTTCCTCTTCGCCTGGCCCAACTGCCGGGTGGCGGTCATGGGCGGCGAGCAGGTGGCCGAGGTGATGAAGATCATCACGCGGGCCAAGTTCGCCCGGCAGGGGATCGAGCCCGACGAGGAGCAGCTCGAGGCGATGTCGGCGCATCTGCGCGAGCAGATCGACCGGGAGGCCCTGCCCTACTTCGCGACCGCGCGCCTGTGGGACGACGGGATCATTGATCCCCGCGACAGCCGCCGCGTGCTGGGCTTCGCGCTGGCGACCGTCTACGAGGCCGAGCGGCGCCAGCTGCGGCCCAACACCTTCGGCGTGGCGAGGGGGTAGGCGTGGCGCGCTTCAGCAAGGTCCTCGTGGCCAACCGCGGCGAGATCGCCTGCCGCGTGATCCGGAGCGCGCAGGCGCTCGGCTACCGAACGGTGGCGGTCTACTCCGACGCCGACTGCGAGGCGCCGCACGTGCGCCTGGCCGACGAGGCCGTCCGGCTGGGTCCCGCGCCCGTGGGCGAGAGCTACCTCTCGATCGAGCGCGTGCTCCAGGCGGCGGGCGCGGTCGGCGCGGACGCGATCCACCCCGGCTACGGCTTCCTGGCCGAGCGGGCCGACTTCGCCCAGGCCTGCGCCTGGGGCGGGGTGACCTTCGTCGGCCCCAGCCCCGAGGCGATCGAGGCCATGGGCGACAAGGCGCGCGCCAAGGCCCTGGCCGAGCAGGCGGGCGTGCCGACCGTCCCGGGCTATCGGGGCGAGCAGGACGAGGCCGCCTTCGTCGCGGCCGCGGCCGAGGTCGGCTTCCCGCTCCTGGTCAAGGCCGCGGCCGGCGGCGGCGGGCGGG
>CALDQK010000678.1 GCA_937911525.1 uncultured bacterium | reverse complement strand
GGAGCCGAGGCCGGAGCCGGAGCCGGAGCCGGAGCCGGGGCCCTCCTCTAGTGCGCCGAGTGCTCGTTACGGGCGGGGCCGGGTTCATTGGCGCCGAGGTCGTGCGCGCGCTGCTCGCGGCCGGCCACGACGTCAGCGTGCTCGCGCTCCCCGGGGAGGACACGAGCCGACTCGCCGGCCTCGAGGTCCGCCTGCTCCGCGGGGACATGCGCAGCCCCGAGGTGATCCGCGCCGCCCTGCGCGGGCAGTCCTGGCTGTTCCACGTCGCCGCGCTCTACTCGCTCTGGGCGCCGCGCGCGCTCCTCTACGACGTGAACGTCGAGGGCACCCGGACCGTGCTCGAGGCGGCGCTCGCCGAAGGCGTCGAGCGCGTCGTCCACACCAGCTCGATCGCGGTCTTCGGCGGGCAAGGCCCCGGCGTCGACGCCACCGAGGAGAGCCCCTACGCGCTCGGGACCCGCGACCCCTACGCCCACAGCAAGTTCCTCAGCCACGGCGTCGCGCTGAGCTTCGTCCGACGCGGGCTGGACCTCGTGATCGTGGCCCCGACCGGCCCCCTCGGCCCCGGTGACCGCGGCCAGACGGGCCAGCTCCTGCTCGACGCCCTGCGCAACCCCGTCGCCCTCGCCCCGCGCTGCGAGGTCAACGTGGCCGACGTCCGGGTCATGGCCGCGGGCCACCTCCTCGCCGCCGAGCGGGGTCGGACCGGCGAGAGCTACCTGCTCGGCGACCACAACCTGCGCCTCGGCGCGCTCGTGCGCCGCGCGATCGAGCTGGCGGGCCTGCGCAAGCCGGTCCTCGAGCTGCCGACCGCCGCCCTGCTCCCGCTGGCGCACGTCCTGGCCGGCGCGGCCCAGCTCAGCGGCGGACGACCGCCCTTCACCCCAGCCGCCGTGCACATCACCCGCTTCGGCCTGCGCGCTGACCCGGCCAAAGCCCGCCGCGAGCTGGGGCTGCCCTCGCGGCCCCTCGACGAGACGCTTCGCGACGTGCTCGCGGAGCTGCGTGCGCTCGGCTGCCTCCCATAAGCCAGCGGCCGCCAGCCAAATATCAAATAAAACCGCATCTTTGGCTCGCATCATTCGCCAGTTCGCAAGTTCGCCTAGTCGTCGACCCCCAGGCGCCCTGGCCCGCCTCGAGCGTGAGCTCTGCCTGGCGTTTCAGCAAACCCTCGGACGGGTTGATTGCTGGTGTACTACCCCTGCCGTGGGACGGGTTGATTGCTGGCCTGCCGCCGCTGCCGTGTGCGTCCAAGGTCACTTCAGCTCGCTCGCGCAGAAGCGCGCGCCGTCCCATTCGATCTGGCGAATCACTACGGTGTCGTGCTTGACGAGGAGGAAGCGCTCGTTAGCGCAGGTATCGACGGCTAGCCCTGAGGCGGCGTCGCCGGCCTCGAGCGCTCGAATCGGGATCAGCTCGTGCCTCACGAAGCGGTCCTCCAGGTCGAAGGCCCACACCCCGCAGACCCAAGCCTTGCTCCCGGTGACTGAGTCCGTCTGGACCCCGAGCCGGGCGTGGACCGCGAGGAGGGGGCTCTTGGCTGGGTTCAGCCTGCCCAAGTGGTCGTCGCATTCGCCCCACTCTACGTTCGCGATGTTTCGCGGCTGCTCGGCCGGAGGCACCTGGCCCATGAGCGCGGTGAGGGCCGCGCGATCCTCCTGGTCCGACATCCGCTCCGCGGAGGAGGCGCAGCCAAGGAGTGCGAGCGCGGTGAGGAGGGGGGCGATTCGGCGGACGAGCATCGAGGGCTCCAGGGCGCAGGTGGAGGTTGCAGCGAAGTCCTGCGCAAGACCGCTGCCGGACTTGCAAGCCCTTGAGCCAAGGGGCGACGAGCGGGGCGTGGTCGATCTCGACGGACTTCCGTTCCATGGGCTCGCCCCTTGGCGGGCGCGCCTGTCACTCGCGGAGACACGGCGAGCGCGATCGCCGTGGTGGTGACCTGGCAGCCAACCCTGGTACGGGCTGCTGGCTGGCAGCCAGCGATCCCGGGGATCGCAGCATGAGCCCCGGCGAACGAGGGAAGCGCTCCCGCCGGCGCCGTGTGGGCGAGCGGCCAGCTCGAGGTTGCTGTGAAAGGATCCTAGGCGAGCACCTCCAGGGGCCTTCATGCTCGTTCGTCTCCTCACCGAGGTCACGTGGGCAACAGCTGCCCATTCGTGTCGTGCCGTCGGGACGAGCTCGAACCGAATCGCCGAAGCGACTGAACTTGGCGTCGGTGGGCCCCGACTTGCCCAGCCTCAGGCATGACTCAGCCCCGCCGGCTCCTGCCGAACATGACGCACTCGATCACGCGCCGCGTCGCCCGCCGCTGCCTGGCCCT
>CALDQK010000677.1 GCA_937911525.1 uncultured bacterium | reverse complement strand
CATCCTGGGTGCGGCGGGCCCGGGCGCCGACGCCGGCCTCGGTGTCGTCGTCGCGCCAGCCGCCGGCCGCCGCGCCGCCGATGCCCGACTGGCTGCCGAGGGTCGACTGCTGGCGGCGCTGCTGCTTGCGCCCGCGCGCGCTGGCGCGGAAGCGAAAGCGGATCCCGCACACCTCGAACTCGTCGCCGTCCTGGAGCAGGTGCTCGCGGATCGGGCGCGAGTCGACCACGACCGGGTTCTTCTCCGAGAGGCCGTCGATCACGAAGTCGCGGCCCTCGCGCACGATCCGCGCGTGCTGGCGCGAGATGTAGCGCTTGGGGATGACGAGGTCGCAGTCGCGGCTGCGCCCGATATAGAACTCCGACTCGTCGAGCTGGTAGCTGCGCCCCGACAAGTCACCGCTCAGAATGTCCAGCGTCGCGCTCACGCTTCGACCTCCCGTCCCTGCAGACTCGCCCCCTGAGACTCTTGCTCGGCGTCGCGGAGCGGCCCGAGCCGGAGGGTGTCCCCTGCTTGGACCCCGAACTCGGCCGCTCGTCCCGCGGCGAGCTCGATCGCGATCGTAGCCTTGCGGCACCAGGCCATGCCCAGCCAAGGCAGGACCCGCTGCTTGACCGCGAGGACCTCGGCCCGGACGCCCCCGTCGCCCGCCTCCCCCGCGCGGCGCGCGAACACGACATCGATCGGATAGCGCATGAAGAGCATGTGCACGCTGTCGCAGGGCTCGAGCCACAGGCCGCCCTCCGCCGCGAGCGGGGGCGTGAGCATCAGCCCGCGGAAGCGGGTCCAGAAGGTCTCGGCCAGCTGGACCGTGGCCAGCAGCGCGCCGTCCTTCTCTCGCGTCAGGGGCAGCGCGCGCATCAGAGCGGGTTCTCCCGCAGCATGTCCACGACCTTGATCGCGATGGGCGTGAAGATGATGATGAACACGATCGGGAAGATGCACATCACCATCGGCAGGAGCATGATGACCGGCGCCTGCATGGCCTTCTTCTCGGCCCGCTGGAAGCGCACGCGCTGCAGCTCCTCGGACTGGATGCGCAAGGCGGGGCCGAGGCTGGCGCCCAGCTCGTCGGCCTGAACCAGCGCGCTGACCACGGCGGTCAGCTCCTCGAGCCCGATCCGGCGCTCCATGTCGCGCAGGGCCTCGGCGCGCGACTTACCCATGTTGAGGTCCTGGGTCAGCATCCGGAACTCGTCGCGCAGGGGGTTCTGCTTGAGGTTCTCGCCGATCCGGTTCAGGGCCGCCGTGAAGTCGAGGCCGGCCTCGACCGCGAGGCAGAGCAGGTCGAGGGTGTAGGGGAGGATCTTGCGGATCTCCTTCTGGCGCAGCTTGGCCTTCTCGCCCAGCTGCATCAGGGGCATGTAGCTGGCGAGCACGAAGAGCATGCCCGTCATGAAGCCGTCCATCATGCCGGTCGTGACGTGGATGTAGAGCGAGACCAGCAGGCTGGCCCAGCCCCAGGTGGTCATGTAGGCCATGAACTCGTCGGGCGTGATCACGAGGCTCTTGCCGGCGTAGATCAGGCGCTGGCGGATCGACTTGCGGAAGCCGTCCAGCGCGCGGATGCCCTCGAAGCGGCGCCCCACGTATTGCACGTAGGGCAGCACGAAGGAGAAGAAGGGTCCCGTCGAGTAGACGTGCGCCTGCTCTTCGGCCTCGCTCTTCACCTCCTCGAGCGACTTGACGATCATCCAGCCGAGGAGGCCGACCGAGAAGGCCGAGGTCAGGCTCAGGGTTAGCAGCTCGAGGCCCACGTCAGACCTCGATCGTCGTGATCTTGCGGATCATCAGGTAGCCGAGGATCTCCATCACGGCGCAGGTCACCAGCGCGACGCGGCCGATCAGGGTGCTGAACATGGGCTCCATCAGCTCGGGGTCGATGGCGTTGATCGCGAACCCGAGCAGGATCGGCAGCAGCGAGACGATCATGCCCTGCGCTTTGCCCTGGGCCGTGAGCGCGTCGATGCGGCCCTCGATCCGGCGCCGCTCGCGGATCGTGTAGGCGATCCGGTCGAAGACCTCGGCCAGGTTGCCGCCGACCTCGTTGCTGATCGTGACCGAGGTCGCGACCAGGTCGAGGTCCTGGCTGGGCAGGCGGTCGAGCATGTTGTCGAGGCCCTCCTCGATCTCGATGCCGAGCCGCAGCTCCTGGACGAGGATTCCGAACTCCTGGCAGATCGGCTTGGGCATGTCCATCGCGATCAGCTGGAAGGCCTTGGGCAGGCTGAAGCCGGTGCGGAGCGCGTTGGTGATCGTGTTCAGGGCGCCGGTCAGCTGCTCGTTGAACTTCTTGGCGCGGCGCTGCTTCTGGAAGCGGAGCGCGAAGCGCGGCGAGAGGGCGCCGAAGATGCCCACGATCAGCCCCATGATCAGGTCGGTCGTGGCCATCCAGCCGAGCACGAAGCCGAAGCCGAAGCAGAGCAGGGTCAGCCAGAGCAGCTGCTGGGCGGGGATCGTCAGGAAGAGGTCGTCGAGGGTCCGCTCGGCGCCCTCGAGGTACTTCTCCTCGTAGCTGGCCCAGCCCTCGTTGAAGAGCAGGAAGCCGACGAAGGTGAAGATGAACACGCCCAGGAAGGCCAGCAGGTAGATCAGCGGCAGCAGCGCCCCGGAGGGGTCCTGGGTCTGCGCGAGCACGAGCGCGCCGTCCAACCAGGGGGCGGGGCTCACCGGCGCCGCCTGCGGCCCAGGTCGGGGCTCTCTTCGCGCTTGAACATCGTCATGTCGACGTCGACGCCGCGGCGACGCAGCTCCATCACGAACTTGGGCATGTTGCCCGTGAACTCGTGCTTGCCGAGCACCTTGCCGTCGGGGCCGAAGCCGGTCTGCTTGAACAAGAAGATGTCCTGCATCGTGACCACGCCGCCTTCGATGCCCGTGATCTCGGTGATGTAGGTCACCTTGCGCGAGCCGTCGTGGAGGCGGGTCTGCTGGACGATCATGTGCACCGCGGAGCTGATCTGCTCGCGGATCGCGCGCGAGGGCAGGTCGGTGCCGGCGAAGAGCACCAGGGTCTCCATGCGCGCGATGCAGTCGCGGGGCGAGTTGGAGTGGATCGTGGTCAGCGAGCCGTCGTGACCGGTGTTCATCGCCTGGAGCATGTCCAGTGCCTCGCCGGAGCGGCACTCACCCACCACGATGCGGTCCGGGCGCATTCGCAGGCAGTTTTTAACCAGCTCGCGGATGGTGACCTCGCCCTTGCCTTCATCATTGAGAGCCTCGCGCGACGCACAACCGCCGCC
>CALDQK010000676.1 GCA_937911525.1 uncultured bacterium | reverse complement strand
GAGGAGCGAGGGGAGCCACGTGGTCGCAGACCCGTCGCCGGCCGCCTCTGCTGCGTCCACGCCCCCTGCTCCGGCTCCCTCTGGGACCTCCAGGCCGACCACCGCCGGCTGGGCGCAGCTCGTCCTGGGGGACGCTGGAGAAGCGACCACCTCCGAGGCGGCCGAGGAGGCGCTCAGGACCGACTCGCCGCGCCTGGCGCGGGCAGTCCGGGAGTCTGCGGCGCTGCTCGAGGAAGGTCGCGCACCCGACGCCTTGCGTCTGATCGAGCGGGAGATCGACAAGGGGCCCGCTGCCCAGCTCAGCTTCATGCAGGGGAACGCCCTGTTCCTCATGAACCGCTGGCCCGAAGCCGAAGCCGCCTTCGCCCGCGCCTTGGCGCTCTCTCCGCAGCCGACTCTGGCCGCCTGGATCCACGCCAACCGCGGCTACATGCGAGGCAAGCAGGCCGACCTCGAGGGCGAGCTGCGCGACTACCGCCGCTCGCTCGAGCTGCAGCCGAAGCAGGCACTGGCCTACTGCTACCGGGCCCGGACCCACTACGTCTCGCGCCGCTTCGAGGAGGCGGTCGCCGACTACGGACGCGCGCTCGAGCACTCGCCGCGGGCGCGGATCCACGCCAACCGCGGCCTGGTCTACCTGGAGATGCGCCGCCCGGAGGAAGCGCGCGCGGAGCTGGCGCGGGCGCTCGAGCTCGACCCGGCCGACCGACAGGCGAAGCGCCTGAAGCGGGCGCTCGCGGTGGTCGAGCGCCTGGACTGGGCGGTCGAGCGCGTCGCCAAGCGAGACTTCGGTCCGCAGGTCGAGGCGGCTCTGCGAGAGGCCTTCGCGGCGGGATTGGCCGAAGGGGGCTACCGCCTGGCGGTCCTGCTCTCGCTCAGCGACCGGCGAGCGGAGGGCGAACGCGTCCTGGCCGAGGCGGCGCGCATGGGGCACCGCACGGCGGCCTACGAGCTCTACCACGAGCGCCTCCGTCAGGGACGCTACGAGGAAGCCCGCGGCCTGTTGAAGCGCGCCGTCGAGCTCGGCTCCTACGCGGCCATGGTGCGGCGCGGGCGAATGCACCTGGACCGGGTCCGGCCCGGGGCCCCACATGCCACCGAGCAGCGAGAGCTGGCCTTGCGCTACTTCAGACTCGTTCAGGCGCGGGGCCAGCCCGACGGACTGGCGTGGATCGGCGCGGTCCATGAGCTGGACGGGGACCTCGAGCAGGCCGAGCGCTGCTATCGCCAGGCCATCGAGGAGGGCTCGGGGCGCGCCTGCACTCAGCTGGCCGCCCTGCTGCGGGGCAAGGGCGCGCCCCAGGAGGTGAGGCAGCTGCTGCAGCTCGCGCGCAAGCGAGGCGACGCGCGAGCGCTCGCGATTCAGGGCCGGACCCTCGTGCGCCAAGAGGACCCTCAGCAGCGCCAGCTCGGCGCCAAGCAGCTGCGCAACGCCTGCTTCCTGGGCGGGGTCATGGCGCACCTCCGGCTGGCCGAACACCTAGGCCACCAGGGGCGCTTCAAGGAAGCGATCGAGCTGCTCGAGCGGCTCGCTGAGGAGGGCTGGCTGGACGGAATGCTGGCGCTAGGGGCCATGCTCTGCAACGACGAGCTTGCGCTCAGGGACCTCCCGCGGGGCAGCGAGTGGGTCCGGCGAGCGGCCGAGCTGGGCCACCCCCTGGCCAAGGAGGTGCTCGCAGACCTCCTCCCGCGCTTGCGGAAGTCCCAGGATCCGCGCGCCGCCTGGGCGGCGGGCTGGTCCCTCAACGAGGCAGGAGCGCGCTCCGCGGCCAAGCCCCTCCTGGAGCGCGCTGCCGCGGGCGGCGTCCAGGCGGCGAAGCGCCTGCTGGAGGAAGCCTACCGGTAGGAGGCTCGCCCCTCGGCCTCCTGCTCCTGCTCGCTCTTGGGCGGCGCGATCTGCGCCAGGCTGACCTTGATCCGCGCCAGCTCCGCCTGCCGCTGCGCGGGCGACACCTTGGCCGCCCGCTTGGCCTTGCTGGCGCGGATCGCGACCTGGTCCTCGTAGGTCGCCTTGCCCTTCTGGCGATCGGACTTGGGGTTCACGTAGCGGACCCGCTTGGCCAGCTCCTGCTCGCGGCGAATCGCAGCCTCGGCCTCGGCGATATCCCGCTCGAACTGCCGAAAGGCAGTCCGGACCTCGGGGTTGTTCTCGTCGCAGGCCACGGCCTCCTTGAGGCAGTAGAGCTGCACGTCGCGCCCCATGGCCTTGCGGCGGGCGAAGTGGAAGCAGCGCACGAAGGCCTCGGCGGTGCCCAGCTTCTTGGCGCTCTCCACGAAGCGCTGGAAGCGGAGGTCGGTCGCCAGCGCCCGCAGCTCCTTGGACTCACGCCCGAGCCCCCGGGTGCCCGCCCAGCGCGCCAGCTCCTCGAGCGCCTTGGGGTCGGTCGGGTCGACCGCCTTCTGGCGCTCGATCAGCTCGGCCTTGGCCGAGCGGGCCTCCTCGATCCGCTTGATCATGGCCTTGGGCACCTTGAGGGTGCCCCCCGGCGTGGCCAAGCGCACGTGATCGCGCCGCTGCGCCTGGATCGTCCCCTCGAGCTTGCGCCCGTTCTTGAGGTGGATCACGTCGGCCGCGGCGAAGGAGCCCAAGGCCAGGAAGGAGGCGGCAGCCAGGACGATGGTTCGCATGGTCTTCAGCCTAGCCACGCCGTTTGGAACTTGCACGGGCAGCGCACCAGCAGGGTGAGATCGCGTAGCCCAGGCAGGCCTCGACCCCATGCTGCTCGCCGCTCAGCCCCCGTCGGCCAGCTTCCAGCGGTCGAGCTTGCGGTAGAGCGTGCGCCGATCGAGGCCGAGGACCTTGGCCGCCAGGCTCTTGTTCCAGCCCACCACGTCCAGGACGTGCTCGGCGTAGCGGCGCTCGAGCTCTTCGATCGTGGGCAGCTGCTCGGGGTCGCGGTCGAAGGGGATCAGGTGCAAGGAGCCTGGGGCCTTGCCGCTGTCGGTGACCTTGGGGGGGAGGTCCTCGGTGCTGATCTGAGGACCGCTCGTGAGGGCGACCGCCCGCTCGACGCAGTTCATCAGCTCGCGCACGTTGCCGGGCCAGTCGTAGGCCAAGAGCGCCGCGCTCGCGTCGTGGTCGAAGCCAGCGACCCGCTTGCCGAGCTTGCGCGCCTGCGCGGCCACGAAGCCCTCGGCGAGGTGCAGCACGTCCTGGCCGCGCGCGCGCAGCGGGGGCAGGTCGAGCCGGATCACGTTCAAGCGGAAGTAGAGGTCCTCCCGGAACCGCCCCTCCTCGATCGCCGTCTCGAGGTCGCGGTGGGTCGCGGCCAGGACGCGCACGTCCACCTTGTGCTCGCTCTGGCCGCCGACCGGCCGGACCACCCCGTCCTGGAGCACGCGCAGCAGCTTGGCCTGCAGGGAGAGCGGCATGTCACCGACCTCGTCCAGGAAGAGCGTCCCCCCGTCGGCCTCGCGCAGGAGGCCGACCCGGTCGGCGGTCGCCCCCGAGAAGGCCCCCTTGACGTGCCCGAAGAGCTCGCTCTCGAGCAGGCCCTCGGGCATGGCGGCGCAGTTGAGCGCCACGAAGCGGCGCTCCGCCCGCGGCCCGTGGGTGTGCAGGGCGTTGGCGACCAGCTCCTTGCCCGTCCCCGTCTCGCCGCAGATCAGCACGGCGCTGTCGGTGCGCGCGACCTTGTCGACCAGCTCGAACAGGCGCCGCATGGGCGGGCTCTCGCCGATCATGTCGCCGTAGCCCGCGGTCCGCGCCGCGCGCAGGCGCTCGACCTCTTGCTGGAGCTGGTGGTGCGCCGCCGCGCGCTGGAGCACCAGGGCCAGGGCCTCGACCTCGATCGGCTTGGTGAGGAAGTCGTAGGCGCCGGCGCGGATCGCCTCGTAGGCCGAGTCGGTGCTGCCGAACGCCGTCAAGACGACGATCGGCACGCTGACCTCGCGAGCCAGGGCCTCCTGGCAGAGCGCGATCCCCGACATGCCCGGCATGTTGAGGTCGGTCAGGAGGACGTCGAACTCCTCCTTGGCCAGCAGCTCGAGAGCGCGCTCTCCCTCCGTGCGCGACTCGACCTCGAAGCCGTGCAGGGGCAACGCCGTCGCGAGGTAGTCGCACATGTCGGCGTCGTCGTCGACGACGAGGACGCGTCCTACGGCCCGCTCACGCTCACTCATTGCTCGCCACGCTATCAGCCGCACCCAAGGGGAGGCACACCTTCATCGTGGTGCCCTCCCCAGGGGCCGTCTCGACCTCGATCCAGCCGCCGTGGCCCTCCACGATCTCCCAGGCGATCGGGAGCCCGAGGCCCGTCCCCTCGCCGGGCGCGCGCGTGGTGAAGAAGGGCTCGAACAGGACGGGCATGTGCTCGGCGGGGATCCCCGGCCCCTCGTCGCGGACCCGCAGGCAGGCGACCTCGCGCGCCTCGCCCAGCTTGAGGCGCTCTGGCGGCTCGCGCGTCTCGCGCGTCAACGCGACCTCGACCCGCCCGCCCTCGGGGGAGGCCATGATCGCGTTGACCAACACGTTGGTCAGGACCTGCTCGAGCTGCGGGCCGTCCACCTCGAGCCGCAGCTCCTCGAGGCCCTCGCGCTCGAGCGCGACCCCCTCGCGCTTGGCCATGGCGGTGACCATGTCCAGCGAGTTGGTGACCACTCGGTCCAGGTCGTGGCTGCGCTTCTCTGGCTGGCGCCGGCGGG
>CALDQK010000675.1 GCA_937911525.1 uncultured bacterium | reverse complement strand
GCTCGGCGTCCGCGTAGTAGGCCCCGCGCGAGTCGTGGGCCAGGACGCGCCGGGCGCCCCAGGTGCGCAAGGTCTCCCCCGCGAGCCGATAGCTGGTCTTCTCGTGCCGGGGCGGGCGCCAGCCGATCGTGACCCCCAGCAGGGTCAAGGCCAGCGCCAGCCCGCGCAGGCGGCGCGGGCCGCCCCGCGTCCAGGCCGCCGCTGCCGCCGCGAGGGGGGGCGTGAGCAGCACCAGCAGGGGCGCCGCGTAGCGGGGGTCGCTCCGCACCAGCGTGTAGGCGCTCAGGAGCGCCAGGCCCAGCGCGCCCAGCAAGGCGAGCTCGGCCCGGGGGAGGGAGGCCGCCTGGGGCAGGCGGGCGCGCTGCCGCCAGCCAGCGGCTGCGGCCAGCAGCAGCGGCGAGGTCGCGAGCAGGGCTTCCCCCAGGTGGAGCAGCTGCGCGCCCAGGTTCCCGGCGGCGCGCTCAGCGCGGAACCCGCTCAGGTATTGGCTCAGGTTGCGCTTGAGGGTCAGCTTCCAGGCGCCGCCCTGCGAGCCGCCCAGGACCGCGTGGTCGCGGATCGTCCAGGCGAAGAGGGCCACGACGAGCAGCGCCGGGGCCAGCGCCCAGCCAGCGTCGGCCAGCCGTCGGCGCCAGCCGCCGGGGCGCGGGGCCGCGAGCAGGACGAGCACCGCCACGCCCAGCAGGAGCACGCCCTCGGGGCGGACCAGGTAGGCCGCGCCCGCCAGCGCGCCCGCCAGCACGCCGAGGGGCGCGCGCTCGGCCAGGGCGTCGCGCCGCAGCTGCGCGGTGAGCGCGAGGACGCTGCCGAGCAGGCAGGCCACGAAGAGGGACTCGGAGAGGACTTCGCCTCCCAGCCGGGTCAGGAGGGGCGAGGTCGCGCCCGCCAAGGCCGCCAAGCGCCCAGCGCGCCGGCTGGCGCGCCCCGCCAGCAGCCCGAGCAGCACGACCCCCAGCGCCCCGGCCAGCGCCGAGAGCGCCACGCCGAGCTCCTCGCTGGGGGGGCGGCCGAGCAGGCGCGCGCAGAGCCCCAGCGCGAGGGGGAAGCCGGGGGCCGTGTGGCGGGTGAAGCCCGCGCCCCACTCCCCCTCGGCGAAGAGGCGCGCGGTCTCGAGGTAGCCGATCCCGTCGCGGGCGATGACCCCGGCGCTCAGGCCGACCCGCAGCCGCAGCGCGAGGGCCAGCAGGGCGAGCGCGCCCAGGCCGCGGAGATCCAGGCCGCGGAGCTTCAGTCCCCAGCGGCCTGGGCTGGCTGGGTCCCCGCCCTCGTTACTCGCCGGACTCCGCATGCTGCTCGTCCGGCGGCGAATCTTGGGGTCCCGAGGGGGCGTCCTGCGCTCCCTCCTGGATCGTGGCCTTGACGAGCAAGGGCGCCGAGCCGGCCTTGCGACGGGCCTCTGGGGCCGCCGCCCCCAGGCGCAGGAGCGCGACGTCGAGGAGGGCGCCCTGCGAGGTGTCGAGGGGCGCCCACGCGCCGCCCGGGAGCTGGAGCTCGGGCCAGCTCGTCAGCTCGGGCTCGCCCTCGCCCCAGCGAAAGCCGTGGGCCATGCGGCCCTCCAGCCCCGCCACGCGCGCGCCCTCCAGCCAGGCCTCGCCGCGAGCCTCGCGCAGCTTGGCCAGCGCGCTCTGGGTCTCGGGGGCGAGGGTCGTCGAGCCCTCCAGGCGCTGGAAGCGCACCCGCAGCCAGAGGCGCTCGGTGCGCGCCTTCAGCCAGCGCTGGCCCTCACGCTCCTCGAGCTCGAAGTCGCCCTCGGCGACTTGCCAGAGCAGCGAGGCGATCTCCTGACCGGCGTCGCTCTCGGGGAGAGGGACCCGCATGCTCGCCGGGCCCTCGCCGCTCGGGCGCAGCTCGGCCTCGAGCTGGAGGATCGGCGGCGGCTCGGGCTCCTCGGCGGGGACCGCCTTGGGCACGAGGTCCAGGGGCTCGTCCCCTGGCGAGCGGTTCTGGCAGCCCAGCGAGAGAGCGCTGAGCAGGAGCCCGAGGAGCAGCGCGGTCGAGCGAGCGCTCACTTCCCTCCGCCAGAGGGCGGCCCGGCGCCGCCGGGCTGCATGTCCGCCTTCATGTGCGGGACCTCCTGCAGGAGGATCAGCAGGTGCTCGTCGTCGCCGTAGGCGTAGAGGTAGGGGAACTGCATGCCGAACTTGCCGCTCCGATCGAGGAGGGCCATGCCGGCGGCCGACGCCTCGCCCTTGACCCGGGGGCTGGGCTCGAGGCGGCTGCCCTCCTTCTTCAGCTCGGCGGCGAGGTCGGGCGAGACCACGCGCGCCACGCGCTCGCGCAGGGTCTCGATCGTGTGCGGGCCCTTGGCCTTCTGCTTGAAGGACATCGCGAACACGGGCATGGGGTTCTTGGGGTCCTTGGTCTCGGTCGAGGCCGAGGCGGTGCTCGTGCCCTTGCCGAGCTGCATGAACAAGCGGTCCTTGCCGTCGAGGCCCAGGGCAGCCTTGCTGTCCTGGGGGCGGAGCTCGTCGTTGACCACGAGCTCGACGATCTCGCGCAGGACGCGCTGGCGGACCTCCTTGGGCTGCTTGTCCTCGGGGACCTTGCTCAAGGGGCGGAGGCTGGTGGGGTCGGGCCACTCGGCCGTCGCGCGCAGGATCGGATAGAAGTGCTCGTCCTCGGTCAACTCGGCGGGGATCACTTTCCAGGCCGGGGCCTCGGAGCCGGCGCCCTCGCCGGCGTCGCCCGCGTCGGCGGGGGTGGAGGCGGCGGGCTGTTCGCCGCCCTTGCCGGAGGGCTGACTCGGCTGCGGGCAGCCCAGGGTCAGCGCGCTCAGGAGGAGCAGCGCGGGCCAAGTGCGCTTCATGGGGACTCCCTCTCGGGGGCGCGGGGGGCGACGAATCCGTCCCGCAGGCGCCGTAGCGCAGCACTTTACCAGCATTGGGCGGGCCCGCGGCGAGCCTCTTTCCCTACCGAGCAGTGGAGACAGGCGTCTATACTCGTCGATAGTCGAGCAGCGAGCACCGGGAGGTGGCAGTGCCGGCAATGCTCCACGTGATCGAAGGCCCGGACGAGGGCCGCTTGTTCATGTTGGACGGCGACGCGACCACGATTGGTCGGAACGCTGAGAACACGATCGTGCTCAACGACACGGCCGTGAGCGGCGTCCACACCAAGATCGTCCGTAACGAGTCCAGCCAATTCACGCTCCACGACATGCAGAGCACCAACGGGACCTGGCTCAACGGCCGGGAGCACGGCGCGACCGACCTGCGTGACGGGGACACGATCAAGATCGGCGCCACCAGCATGGTGTTCGAGCTGCGTCAGGCGACGCGGATCGAGGGCGCCGGCGGGGACGAGGGGGTCGTCCAGTCGCAGCCCGCCATGGACAGCGAGGGCGGCAGCCTGCTCTACCTGCCCGAGGTGAACGAGAAGATCGTGACCCACGAGGAGCTGCTCCAGCGCTATCAGCGCGGCCTGCTCCTCGACCGCCTCGACCGGGTCCTCGCCGACGCCGAGGGCAGCGAGGAGGTGCTGAGCGCGACCCTCGAGGCGGCGCTCGCCGTCAGCGGCGCGCGCAAGGGCGTGCTCCTGCTCGTCGACGCGCGCACGGGCGAGATGCTCCCGCGCGCCAGCCGCAGCCTGGACCCGGGCCAGGAGGCCGTGACCTTCTCCAAGTCGCTGGCCTTCGACGTCTACGCCTCCAAGCGGACCCACAACGGCCCGCTGCCGGCGGACCCCAACAGCCCGCCCCTGCTCTGCGCGTCGATCCCGACGACCAGCACCACCAGCGGCGTGGTCTACCTGCACGGCCACCGCCCCTTCGACCAGTCCGAGGCGGACGCCGTCGAGTCGGTCGCGCGCCGCGCGGGCGCGTCGCTGAGCGCCAACCGCTGGCGGGTCGACTTCGAGCTCCTGTTCAGCTCGACGATCGACGCGATCATGAACACGATCCAGGCCAAGGATGTCTACACCCGCGGCCACTCGGAGCGCGTGCGCCACTACTCCAAGCTGCTCGCCAAGGAGCTCGGCCTCCATGGCCAGGAGCTCTACCGGGTGACCCTCGGCGCGGCTCTGCACGACATCGGCAAGGTCGGCATGCCCGACAGCGTGCTCAAGTTCAACGAGAAGCCGCGCCTGACCCCCGAGCAAATGGAGGAGGTCAAGAAGCACCCCGCCCGCGGCGCGCGGATCCTGGGCGACATCACCTTCCTCAAGGACGTGATCCCCGCCGCCGAGCTCCACCACGAGGACTGGGACGGCAGCGGCTACCCCCACGGGATCAAGGGCGAGGAGATCCCGCTTATCGCGCGGATCGTGGCCGTCGCCGACACCTACGACGCGATCACGACCGACCGCCCCTACCAGAAGGGCAAGTCCTACGAGGAGGGGCACGAGATCCTGCGCAAGATCGCGGGCAAGCGCCTCGAGCCGGACCTGGTCGAGCTCTTCATTACGGCCTGGCACAAATACCGCAAGGCCCCGCGCCGCTCGCTCGCGACCGCCAAGGTCGACGGCGAGGTCGTCGACAGCCTCCGCCGCGACCTGGCCGGGCTCGACACGAGCACCGACAACCGGCCCGAGGGCGACCTGGACGACCGCCTCAAGCAGGTGATCCAGATCGGATAGGCGCTCCGACGGAGCTGTCGCAAGAGCGACAGCTCCCTCCTCTATCGAGGCAATGAACGGAGAAAACTGGAA
>CALDQK010000674.1 GCA_937911525.1 uncultured bacterium | reverse complement strand
GCCCCCCAGGCGGCGCCCGCCAGCGACAACTCCGACGAGCTGCTCCCGGGCCTGAGCAGCGCGGACCGCCAGCTCTACCGGCGCTGCCTGGGCGACCAGGCCGAGGTGGCCCTGGCAGCGGGCGTAGACCAGGTCGCCCGCGGCGCCTACGAGCGGCGCCTGGCCGTATGGCCCGAGGACGGCCCGGCCAGCGCTGGCCTGGCGCGCATCCTCTCGCGGGTCGGCGAGCGCCAGGCCGGGATCGACCAGCTCGGTCGCGCCCTGACCGTGACCCCCACCGACCGCGGCCTGCTGCTCCTGCGCGGGCGGCTGCGCTACCTGCAGCGCTCCTTCGGCGAGGCGCAGGCCGACCTGGAGCGGGCCCTCCAGGCGGCCGCCAACGACCCCCTCGAGGCGCGGCCGATCCAGGTCGCGCTGGGGCTGGTCCACCTGGCCGCAGGCCGGCTCAAGGCCGCTCGCCCCCTGCTGGAGGCCGCGGACGCCGAGCCTGGCTACGGCCCCGCCCGGCTGGCGCGCGCGCTCCTGAGCGAGCTCGAGGGGGACCTCCCCACGGCCGAGGTCCACGCCAGCGAGGCGATCCGCCTGCTCCAGTCGGGTCGCGCCGAGGCCCACTACCAGCGGGCCTACGTGCTGCGGAAGGCCGGCAAGCTGAGCGAGGCCCGCGACGCCCTGGTCGAGGCCCTCCGCGAGGGCTACGGCTTCCAGCTCGCCAACCGGGCGCGGATCGACGTGGCCCAGGCCGAGCGCGACGCCGCGGCCGAGGCCCGCCTGACCGAGCTCCTCGTGCGCAGCGCCCCCGCCCCGACGCCCAACCAGCTCGCGGCCCTGGGCCGGGTCTACCTGCGCCAGCAGCGAGCCCTCGAGGCCCAGGAGCTCTTCTCGCGCGGGCTCAAGGCCGAGCCGACCCACCCGGGCTGCCTGCGCGGCCTGGCCTACTGCGCCTACGCCCGCGACGAGCGGCTCAAGGCCTACGCCTTGTTCAAGCAGCTCCTCGAGCAGGACAAGACCGACGCCTGGGCGGCGCGCGGCCTGAAGCAGCTCGAGCAGGCGCGCAGCCGGCGGGTGTGGAGCGACGACTTCCAGCGCCCCGACGGCGAGGTCCTCAACGCCTGGACCGTCGAGGCCCCCTTCGGCGTCAGCCCCAAGCTCGCGGGCGGCAAGCTGGTCTTCGCCGGCCCCCAGAAGAACCAGGCCAACGGCAAGACCGTCGTCTCGCGCACGGTCACGAGCGAGGTCGTGGTCCGCTTCGAGACCCGAATCGAGGTCGCCCCCAACAACCAGGGCCGCGTCGGGCTGCGCTTTACGACCAAGAGCTTCCAGGCGGTGCTCTTCGTCAACCCGCAGGACGGCCAGCTCTACTCCTCGACCCGCCGCGGCGAGCGCCAGCCCTGGACCGACCCGGTCGCGCTCGGCCCCCTCGGCGCCCCCGGCCCCCACACGATCGCGATCGATATCGAGGACCCCAAGCGCGGCGTGATGGCCTTCCTGCGCGACGGCGAGCGCCTCGGCGAGGCCCAGTGCGGCAACGCCTCGCGCGCCTCGACCGTGACCCTCAGCCTCTACGGCCAGGGCGCCCAGCTCGGCGAGCTGGTCGAGCTGGCCGTGGACCAGGTCTGGGTCTACGTGCTCCGCCCCCCCCAAAAGAGCAAGTCCGGCGGGTTTTGAGCGGATACCCTGAGGCCCGCAGCTCCGTGGTGAGGGGCGAGCCCCGCTCCCCCTCACGCCGCCTGCACGAATCCCAGGGAGCCTCCCCATGCAACGTCGCTTCACCCTCATCGAGCTCCTGGTGGTGATCACGGTCGTGATCGCCCTGGTCGCGATCTCGATCCCCGCGCTCTCGGGGATCCGCTCGCGCTCGCAGCGCAAGGCGACCGAGGCCTTCATGCAGCGGCTCAAGCTCGCGATCGAGAGCTACAGCAACGACTTCGGCGACTACCCGCCGAGCAGCTTCCGCAAGCTGGGGATCAAGAAGACCAACGACGACAACGAGGGCGGCGAGGTGCTCGTGCGCTGCCTGACGACCTCCGACCGCAGCGGGCCCTACTTCGACTTCAAGGAGCTCGAGATCGGCAACACCGATCAAGACTCGCTGCGAAACTCCGAGACCGGCGCCGCCAAGAGCACGCTGCGCACGACCGAGCTGCTCGAGCCCCTCGACGTGTGGGGCAACGCGATCCTCTACATGCACAACCGCGACTACGACAAGGGCGGCACGGTCAACGTCAACGGCCAGCCGGCGACGGTCAAGGCGCACGAGAACGAGAAGACCAAGCAGTACTCGGGGCTGACCAGCTTCCAGCTCTACTCGGCGGGACCCGACGGCGAGGTCGGCACCGGCGACGACGTGTGGGTGGCCGGCGAATAGTGCGCTCCACTTCCCGCTCTTTCACGCTGACCGAGCTGCTGATCACCCTGGCGGTGATCGTGATCCTGCTTGGTTTGAGCGTGGGGGTGCTGGGGCGGCTGGGCCAGAAGGAGGAGCTGGTCGCGGTGCACCAGTCGCTGCGGGCCCTGCTGCGGCGGGCGCGCAACGCGGCGCGCGAGGAGCGCTTCCGGGTCACGGTCGAGATCGACCCCGACGCCAGCGAGCTGCGCGCGCAGCAGAAGAGCGCGGTCACCCAGTTCCGCTTCGAGGTCGGCGGCCAGAGCGCGGGGCCTGGGGGCGCCGACGCCGGCGAGCACGACGCGACCAGCGCCCCCGACTCCGGCGCGGTCAGCGACGACCGCGACGCCGCGGTCCGCACCTACCAGGGCGCGCGGGGCTACGAGCTGACGAGCGAGGACGCGGACCCGGCGCGCGGCAAGATCGGGATGGGCCTGCTCCTCGAGCGCCAGGCCCCGCGCGGCGCGGCCTGGGCCTGGGTCGAGAGCACCCCCGCCCTCAGCCCGCGCGAGGGGATCCACGTCAGCTGCTGGCTCTTCCTGGGTCGTCTCGAGCAGCGCCTGGTCAAGCGAGCCGGTCAGGAGCCCCGCGAAGAGGGCGCCGACGCCTACCTCCGCTCGGGGGACCTGCACCGCGAGGCTCCGCCGCGCGTCCAACGCTACGACCCGCTCAACCCGCCCCTGTTCCAGGTGTTCCGCAAGGGCAAGGCCTACGGCCTGGCCGTGACCGCCAACTACGAGCTCGAGGCCTTCGTGACCGGCGAGCGCGACGGGGCCGAGGTGACCTGGATCTCGCGCACCCGCGCCGACACCCTGCGGGCCAACCGCTGGTATCGGGTCGAGCTGGCCTTCGACGGGCGCCTGCTGCGCGTGATCGTGGACGGGATCGCTCGCTACCACCTGCCGGTGCGCGGCTTCGAGACGCTGCCCACGAGCCTGATCCGCGACCCTGCGCCCTTCTCGATCAGCGACCCCGACCCGCG
Organism: uncultured bacterium; assembly: GCA_937911525.1. Taxonomy (GTDB): domain Bacteria; phylum Planctomycetota; class J058; order J058; family J058; genus NORP233. The sequence goes on along the minus strand of CALDQK010000674.1, from coordinate 509 downwards.
GCGAGCCTTCTTCGGCGTGATCGACGAGGTCAAGCTGGCGGGGATCATCAGCTCGACCCGGGTCAAGGTCCCGCCCGACCTGGCCCTGATCGCGCCCGGCCGCTCGCTGCGCTTCGACATGCTCGGCCAGCTCGACCCGGCCAAGCACAGCGAGCCCTTCGTGATCTACCTCTGCAACGCCCCCGACGTGGGCGACGTGCTCGACCCGCAGCCCGAGGGCGCGCCCAAGAGCGGCACCCGGACCCGCGACCAGCAGCAGGAGGAGAACCAGCGCAAGGCCAAGCTCGCCCTCGACCCGGCCCGCTACGAGCGCTTCCTCAAGGCTCTGCCCAACTTGCAGGAGCGCCAGGTCCGCCGCCTGATCGTCGACCGCACGGGGCTCGTCAGTGATTAGGTCGCTCCTCGGCGAGACCAGCGTGACCTTCGCGCGTCTCTCGGCGGCCCGCTTCGCGGGCCTCGTCGCCTGGCGGCGACATGAAATGCGCTCGGACAGGCCTGCACGAGCCTCG
>CALDQK010000673.1 GCA_937911525.1 uncultured bacterium | reverse complement strand
GAGAAGGAGTCGAGGAGGGGGGTCGCGCGGCCGGGCTGGCGGGGGTCGTTGGGCCCTGCCTTGGGCACGGCCCAACAGGCCGACACGGGCCGACAAGAGCACGGCCCGGATAGGCCGACACGGGCGCTCTCAGCCGATCGGCCTAGCGCGTGAAGCCGAGCTCCCGGGCGCGCCTGAGCAGTTGCCCTGCGGGCTGGTCGAGCGGTGGGACCTCGACGACCTCGGTCGAGCGGGGGCGCGCTAGGTAGAGCTTGTGCCCGTCCGCGCTCCAGCTCACGCCGCACTTGCCCGGGAAGCGGTCGAGCACGTCTCGGCTGGAGGCGTGCAGGAGCTGGACGTCGCGCGCCCCCTCGAGCGCGAGGAGGTCGCCGCTCGGCGACCAGGCGAAGCCCGTGACCTCTCCCGGCAAGGTGTGGACCTCGCCGTCGCGTGGGTCGACGAGGTAGGCGCTCAGGAAGGCTCCCGCGACGAGGTAGCGACCGTCGGGGGAGAAGTGGAGGGTGTTCCGCCCCCGCCCGCGCACGCGCGGGCCAGGCAGCTCTAGCTCGCGCGGACCGGAGGGGCCTCCGCGCAGGTGGAGCACGAGCCGCTCGGGGGTGATCTCGAGCAGGGCGGCCCGATCCCCCTGCGGCGAGACGTCGAAGCAGTGGCTCCGGCCCCTCCCGAGCTTGACGCGGGGAGGGAACTCCCATGGCTCCAGCCGCAGCTCGCTCGGCTCGACGCCGCTCCACAGACGGAGCCGGTGGGCGGGCTGAGTGCTCGCCAGCCCAAAGAAGCGGCCCGAGAGGGTCCAGCGCGGGATCTGGCTGGCAATCAGGGAGCCCTGGGGGGGCGCGATCAGCTTGGTCTCCTGGCCCGTGGCGGCGTCGACGATCCAGATGCTCCCGCCTCGGTCTTCGCCTCCGGGAGGGCGAGTGAAGAGCGCCCGGTCGGGCGCCTGGGGAAGCCAACGCCCGCCGAAGCGGAGCTTCGCCGCCTGATGGCCGTCGCTGGCTCGGATCACCGCCCCCGAGCCGCGCTGGCTGACGAGGAGGTGCTTCCCGCTGGGCGACCAGGACACCCGCGGCACCCCTTGGACCGGGACGCGCAGCTCCCGCTCGCCTCCGACCACCAGCAGCTCGCGGGGTCGACAGAGCGCCACGCGAGCGCCGGTTGGAGCGCTGACGGCGTAGCTCGCGCCCGGGAGGCGAGGACTCGCCTCCGCGGGCGGGGTCCAAATTCGGACCGCCTCCTTGGTGGCTGTGGCGAGGGGCGAGTTGCGCCCACCCGCCCAGCTGACGGTGTCGACGTGCTCGGGCGCGTGGGAGAGGCGAGCCGTCTCGTCACCGTCAGGGGTGACCACGATCAGGTTGGAGCCAGCGGCGAAGCTCAAGGCGCGCGAGTCGGCAGACCACACCAGTCTCGTCCCGACCATGTTGAAGCGACCTCGCACCAGGAGGTCCTCGGCGGCCGCGTCCAGGCTGGCGAGCTGCTCGCCGCGCGCGTTGAAGAGGCGCAGGGGGCGCGCCCGCGCGGTCACTCCCAGCCGGCGCCCGTCCGGAGACCAGAGGAGTTGGACATCCGCCGCGTCGAGCGCGACCGGCCAGGGGGTCGGTCGGGAGCCGGGCTCGAGCACTGCGAGCGAGTTCTCGAACTGAAGCGCGATTCGCCCTCCCGCCGCGACGGCGCGTGACCCCTCGAGGGGCGGGAGCGGGAAGGGCTGACCCAACTCACCGCCAGGGAAGTGCGCCCAGCAGGCGCGCTTGACCCCCAACAGGAGCGGACGCTCGGCGCTGCCCACCATGGAGGCTGCGTGCTGCAGCTGGAAGGGCAGCGGCGTGCGCGTCGCCTTGCCGCTGCGCAGGTCCCAGGTCACGACGTCCCGCGCGCCTCCGCCCGCGGCGACCAGGAAGCTCAGGTCGCGGCTGAACCGGATCGTGCTGCCGAAGCCGACCACTCCGCGGAAGCCGAGCCTGGCGGGCTCCTTCACGCCGAGCTGGTGCAAGCGCGCGGCGCTCGAGGTCCAGCTCACCAGTCGCCGCGGTCCGATCCAGCGCAGGCCGTGCGCCTGGTGCTCCCAGCGCTCCACGAGCGCCCCCGCGAGAGCGCGGATCTCGACTCGGAGCTGGGGCGACGGGGGCCGCTGATCCGCCTGGGAGGGCGGGCGACCGAGCACGCGCAGGGCGAAGTGCTGGCCGTCGGTGGACCAGGCAGCCCCAGGGCGAAAGCCCCCCTCGAGGGCGAGCTTGGGCTCGGGGGAGCCGCGCTGGTAGAGCCGGACTCGGCTCGCAGAGCAAGCCAAGAGGTGGCGTCCGTCCGGGCTCCAATAGAGCCAGGGCAGGAGCTGGCTGTCGCTGAGCTCCTGCTCGGGCCAGGCGCGCGTCAGGGCGCGGGCCAGGGCGAAGCGACGCGCTGGGGTGTCCTCGCGCTCGAGGGCCGCCGCCAGGTGGCGAACGCTCGCGCCCCAGTTCTGCTCGGCGCGCGCCACCGAAGCCCGCTCGTCGAAGAGCTGGCCGAGCAGTCTCTGCGAGGCCGCCAGGCGCTCCGCGGCTAGCTGGCGCTGGGCGCGGGCTTCGTCGCGCTCGCGGGCGGCCTCGCGCTGGGCGGCTCGCGCCGCGTCGCGCTCGCGGGCTGCGTCCTCGCGTGCCGCCTGCGCCAGGTCTCGCTCGCGGCGCACTTGCTCCAGCGCCAGCCAGGCTCCGCCCGCCCCCGCCCCGAGCAGGATCGTGAGCGAGGCGAAGATGACCTGGCTCGTGAGCGGGTTGCGGCGAATCCAGCGGCGCGCGCGCCCTGCCGCCCCGGGAGGGCGCGCCTGGATCGGCTCGTCGCGCAGCCAGCGCTCGAGGTCCTCTGCCAGCTCGCTGGCGGTGGCGTAGCGGTCGAGGGGGTCCTTCTCGAGGCACTTCAGGCACACGGTCTCGAGGTCGGCTGGCACCTGCGACTCGTGGTCGCGGAGTCGCTGCGGGGCCCGCTCCCGCAGCGCGCTCAGCAAGGCGGGCAGCGCCTGCTCCTCGAAGGGGAGCCGCCCCGTGAGGGCCTCGTAGAGGATCGCGCCCAGGCCGTAGATATCGGTCCGACGGTCGACCAGCTCGGGTCGACCCTCGGCCTGTTCGGGGGCCATGTAGCTGGGAGTGCCGAGGAGCTGGCCGGCCTGGGTCAGCTGCAGGCTCTGGCGGTCGACCTCGCGCGCGAGGCCGAAGTCGGTCAGGACCGGGTGCCCTCGCTCGTCGAGGAGCACGTTGTCGGGCTTGAGGTCGCGGTGCAGGACGGCGTGCTCGTGTGCGTAGGCCAGCGCCCGGGCCAGCTCGGCCACGACCCGGGCCGCGGCCTCGGGGGGGAGGGGACCCGAGCGGCGGATCCGCGCCCCGAGGGACTCTCCCTCGATCAGGTCCATCACGAGGTAGGGACCGCGAGGGTCGTCGCCGACCTCGTGGACCCCGATCACGTTGGGGTGGCGCAGCCGCGCCGCGGCCCGGCCCTCGGTCCGGAAGCGCTCGCGCATTCGCTCGCTCGCCTCGGGCCCGGCGAGGAGCAGCTTGATCGCGACCGCGCGCCCCAGCTCCAGGTGGCGCGCGCGCAGCACGACGCCCATGCCGCCTCGCGCCAGCTCCCCTTCGATCGCGTAGGGCCCGATCCGAGTCGGGAATCCACCGCTCGCCTCGCCCTCGCCCCGGGTCGTGCGCTCGGCGAGCTCGTCCTCGGCGGGGAAGGTCGAGGGGACTCGCGCAGGGCTCGAGCCCTGCGCAGGCGCCGGACGCACGAGCTGTTGGGGGTCGGGGCTGAGGGTCGCCGGGATCGGGGTGGGCGCGCGCCAGGCGTGCTCGAGCAGCGAGCGCTGCGGCGCCGGCACCCGCTCGACCAGCTCGCGCAGGAGGCCAGGGACCGCCTCGCCAGCGCGCAGCCGCTCGGCGTAGCCGCTCAGCTCGGGCGGCGGCAGCAGCCCGTGCTGGCGGGTCGCGGCCAGCACGCGCTCGAAGGCGTGCTCCTCGGCGCTCACCCGCTCACGCTTACACCGCGCCCCGCCGGGGTCAAGGAGCCTCCGGGCCCAGGGGCCGCGGGAGGCGTCAGCCTGTGCGCGGACGAGCGCTCGCACCTGATCTTCGCCAAGGGCGAGGGCCGCGACCCCTTCGCCGCGGCCCTCAGCGGCAGCAAGGCCAAGCTCCGCCGCCCGGTCCAGCCACTCGCCCCCGGGCAGGAGCCACCTCGCCGGCCGCTGCCCGGGTCAAGCGCTCGGCGACTCCGGCGCGCGGCGGCGGCGCAGCCAGAACGAGGGGAAGAGCACGCTCAGCAGGGTCCACACCTCGAGGCGTCCCATGATCATGGTCAGGACCAGGACCAGCTTCGCGCTCTGGGCGTAGGGCTTGAAGCTGCCCGAGGGCGAGCAGTCGCCGAAGCCCGGGCCGATGCTCCCCATGGCCGAGATCGAGCCGGCGGTGGCGCTCGTGATGTCGCTGCCGGTCAGGCCCACGACCAGGGCGCAGGCGAACACGATCAGCACGTAGACGCCCAGGTAGCGGGTCGCCTCCTGGACCTGCTCTTCGGGTACGTGGTGGGCGCCGACGCGGATCGGGATCACGGCCTTGGGGTTGGCGACCCGGCGCGCCTCGCGCAGGGGCAGGCGGAGCAGGATCTGGACGCGGCGGAACTTGAGCCCGCCCGCCGTCGAGCCCGAGCAGCCGCCCACGACCATCAGCCCGAGCAGGATCACTTGGGTCAGGGGGTGCCACTGGGTGTAGTCCTCAGTGCAGAACCCGGTGGTGGTCGAGATCGCGCCGACGGTGAAGGCCGCGTCGACGAGGGCCTGGCCGGCGCCGCCCAGGCCTTCGTAGCGCCCCGGCTTGTGCGCGTTGCCGCTCACGAAGAGCGTGGCCGCGATCACGAGCGAGACCAGCGCCAGCATCTTGAGGTAGCCGCGGATCTCGGTGTCGCGCCAGAGCGCGCGGCCCAGCACGGCGGGACCTTCGCCGATCGTGGCCGCCATGGCGCCCGGCAGCCCGGCGTGGTCGCGCGCGTCGCGGGCGCGGCGCCAGAGCTCGTCCATGGCCTTGCCCAGGGTCGCGAAGCTGAGGGCGCCCAGGACCATGAAGGCCAGGGTCACCAGCTGGACCAGGTTGCCCCAGGCGCCCATGCTCGCGGTCCGGGTCGAGAAGCCGCCGGTCGAGATCGTCGCGAAGGCGTGCAGGAGCGACTCCCAGGGCGAGACCCCGAGCACGATCATGAGGACCGTCTGGGCCACCGTGGCGCCGGTGTAGACCAGCACCAACCCCTGGAGCGTGTTGCGGGTCGAGCCGCGGTAGCGCTCGGTCAGGAAGCTGGCCTCGCGCTTCTGGGACACGGCCAGGTCGCTCCCTTGGCCGAGCCAGGGGATCGCGATCAGGACCACGAGCACGATCCCGGCGCCGCCCAGCCAGTGGGTCAGCGCTCGCCACAGGTGGAGCGAGGGCGGGATCGAGTCCACGTCGGGGAACACGGTCGCGCCGACGGTGGTCAGCCCGCTGGCGCTCTCGACCAGGGCGTCGGGGATCCCGGCCGAGGTCGCGAGCAGGTAGGGGAGCGCGGCGCAGGCCACCGCCGCCAGCCAGCTCAGGGCCACGATCGCCAGCGACTCGCGCCGGGTCAGGGCGCGCTTGCCCGTCTCGCTGGAGTCGGGGCGCAGGCGGCGCAGCAGGAGCCCGACCCCGCAGGAGGCCAGCGCGCCGAGGAAGAGCTCGCCCGCGTGCCGGTGCGGGTGGAAGAGAGCCACCAGGGCGGGGAAGAGCTGCGCGATCCCCAGCACCAGGCAGGGGACCCCGCAGGTGGCGAGGACGCGGCGAATGTCGAGCTGGAAGCGAGTCACGTCGGGCGCCAATCCCACCACATGCCACGCCCGGGGGCGAGGGCCGCTGGACCTCAGCGCCCGGATCTCAGCGCAGGGTCAAGGCCCGTTCGAGGGTCTGGCCCGCTACGACCTCGACCGAGAGCTCGCCGACGCGCTGGCCGTCGCGCTCGACCACGAGCGCGGTCGGCCCCGGCGGCAGGTCGTGGAGCGCCACCGCCGCGCCGCTGGCCTCCGGCCGGCTGTAGGGGGCGGGCTCACGCGAGCGCAGGGCGTAGCGACCGGGCGGGGGCGCGCTCCCGCCTGCCCCGCTCAGCCGCACCAGGACCCCGCCGCGCTGGATCGTCTCGCTCAGGGTCAGCTCGGCCCGATAGGGCGCCTCGCGCAGCTCGTCGAGGTTCAGGTCGAGCCGGCCCAGGCGGTAGCCCGCCCGGGCCACCACGCGCCGCCGCCCGGGGGAGACGCGCAGGCTGATGCGCCCCCGGGTGTCGGCCAGCCCCGCGGTGCGCGGGCGCAGCTGGCCGGGGTGCGCGATCGGCGGGGGAGGCGGCCCCTGCTCAGCGCCGTAGAAGATCACGCCCCGGTTCGGGCGGGGGCGCGCGTCGTCGAGCGCGTAGACCTCGACCACCGCGGCGGCGGGCGCGCCGACGGCGTCGCGCACGCTCAGCTCGAGGGCGTTGGTCAGCGGCCCGTCCCCGCTCGAGTCGTAGGCGTAGCGCGTGGTGACCTCGCCCGCGGCCAGGGTCAGGGTCAGGGAGGGCAGGCTGGGCGGGGCGGCTTCGCCCCAGCCCGAGCCGCTCCGCGGCCAGTCCAGGGGTGAGGTCTCCCCCTCCCCCAGGAAGAGGAGGCTGCGCTCCGCGAGGGCTCCTCCGAGGGCTGGGGTCAGCGTGTAGGTGCCCGGGGGGAGGGTGATCTGGACCTGGCCCTCGGCGTCGGTGACCCCCGCGGCCTCGCCGCTCCCGCGGGGGAGGCCCTGGCCTTCGAGGAGCACCCGGACGGGGTGGTGGCGGAAGCGGACGTCGGCGTCGGCGAAGAAGAGCAGCTGGAGCGTGGCGCGCTCCCCGTCCGGTGGCCCGAGCGAGATCACGCCCGCCGGGCCGCGCGGGGCGGCGCTCGGCGCGAGGGGATCGGAGTCGGGCCCGCTCGGCGCCGCCGCGCTCACCGAGGGGCTCGGCGACGCGCCCTCGCGCGGAGCCGACCTGGGCAGCAGCCACAGCCCGACCAGGCAGAGCGCGAGCCCCGCGCCCAGCGCCAAGCCTCCTGGCCACTTCGGTTGGTCCGCCACTGGCACCTCCCTCGTCCCTACTCTAGCGCTCGGAGACCCCGCCGCTTCGCGCGGCCAGGGCGCGCCGCGGAGGCTGCTCGTCCCACCGCGCCCTGCCCGGCCAGCGCGCCCGCGGGTATCGTGCGCCCCGTGAGGGAGCAGAGATTCGCCTGGGAGGCGCTGGTCGTCGCGGCCGCGGTGGTCCTCTACCTGCCGACGCTGACGCTCCCGCCCCACACGATCGACGACGCCTTCTACGTCTACCGGGCCGCCTGGTGGAGCGACCCCTCCTTGGAGACGCTGCTGGCGGCCCTCGGCTCGCGCCAGCTCTCGGCCTACACCCCGGTTCCGGTGCTCTCCTACTTCCTCGACCGGCTCCTCTTCGGCGAGAGCACCTTCGGGCTGCACGTCAGCCACGTCGCGCTCTTTGGCGCCTGCGTCGCGGCGCTGCTCGCGGTCGGGCGGCGGCTCGAGCTCCCGCGCGGGGCGTGCCTGGTCGCGGGGCTGGTCTTCGCCGTGCACCCGGCGCAGGTCGAGGTCGTGGCCTGGATCTCGCAGCGCAAGGACCTCCTGGCGGGGCTCTTCTCGCTCCTGGCCGTGTTCGTCTACCTGGGCGGTCCGCGCGACCCCGCCGCTCCGCTGGAGCGCCCGCGCCAGGCGCTGGTGCTGCTCTTCCTGGCCCTGGCGTTGCTCTCCAAGCTGAGCGCCCTGGCGGGCGTGGGCTGGGTGGGTCTCGCCGCCTGGCGCCGCGGCCGCTTGAAGCGCGACCTGGCCTGGCTGGTGCCCGCCCTGCTCCTGGCGGCGGCGCTGGTCGTCGGGACCTACCTCTCGCTGAGCGCCAAGCTGAGCGGCTTCGGAGTCCACGAGCCCCCGCGGGAGGCGACGCGGACCTTCGTCCGCGCGCTGGGCTTCTACGTCCAGCGCGCGCTCGTCCCCTGGCCCCTGGGGCACCTCCCGCCGCGACCAGCCCCCGAGCTCGGAGCGGCCGACGCCGCGGCGGCCCTGGCGCTGACGCTCCTGGTCGGAGCCTTCGCCTGGGGCCTGCTCCGGCGGCGGCGGACCTGGGGGCTGTGGCTGCTGGCCTGCGTCGGGCCGCTCCTGCCGGTGCTCCAGATCGTCCCGATCGACGTGGTGTTCGTGCACCTGCGCTACCTCTTCCTCCCGCTGGCGCCCCTGGCGCTGGGGGTCGGCTGGGCGCTCACGCGCCGGCCGGCGGCGCGGCTGGCCCTGGCCGCCGCGCTGGTGGTGTGCGCGGGAGTGACTCCGCGCTACGCGCGGGCCTGGGAGGACCCCGTCGAGCTGGCCAGCTGGAACCTGGCGCAGGCGCCCGAGGACGCGCGCCTCCTGGCGGAGCTGGCGCGCAACCTCGAGATGCGCAACGCGGAGGGCGACGCCGAGCGGGCGCTCGAGCTCTACGAGGGGCTGGCCGCCCGCGACGACACGACCTCCTTCGACTGCATGGGCGCCGCGCGGATCGCCCTGGCCTTGGGTCGCGCCGAGGACGCCTACCGCTGGACCGGTCGGATCCCGCGCCGGGTCGGCCAGGGCGACCCGGCGACCTGGTGGGCCGGCCCCTACCGGCGCGGGGCGACCCTGCTCTGGCTGCGGGCCTGCATGGCGACGCGCCGTTACCAGGAGGCCTACACCTACCTGCGGGTGGCGCCGCGCGACTCGGCTCGGCTCGCGGTCTACCGGGCGCGGCTGGAGCTGCTGCGCGAGCGCTGGGTGGAGGCGCGCGCGCACCTCGAGCGGGCCCGCGAGCTGGGCTTCGCCGAGGAGATCCTCCCGCCCGAGGGGCCGGACCCGCGCGCGGAGTGGCGCGCCGAGTGCGGGCTCCTGCTGGCCGTGGTCCTGCGGCGGAGCGATCGCGGGCAAGAGGCGCTCGCGGCGCTGGAGCCCTGCGATCCGCGCGACCCCCGCGTGCAGGCCATGAGGCTGCACTTGCTCCTCGACGCGGGTCAGCAGGGGGCGGCGGGCGAGCTGGCGCGGGGGCTGCTCGCAGAGCAGGGCGAGCGCGGGTCGCTCGAGGTCGAGGTCGCCCTGGCGCGCTGCGCGCGCGCGCTGGGCTGGGCCGACGCCGCGCAGCGCCTGGGCGCCCTGCGCGCGCGCGGCGCGCGGGCCCTCGCGCTGCTGCGCCAGGAGGGGCTGCTCGAGTGAGGCTCGCGGTATCCTGCTCGCATGAGCGCACCCGCCTCCCTCCTCGCCCGCAGCGGCGACGGCACCGAGAAGATCCTGGTCAGCGCCGGCAGCTCGCTGCCGACCTCCGGCAAGATCGTGTTCGGCACGAGCCAGGCCGGACAGGCGGCGATCGAGCTGGAGCTGCTCGAGGACGGCGAGCGGCGGGTGGCGCTGGCCCGCTTCGAGCTTCCGCGGGGGCTGCCCGCCAACACCTGGATCCCGATCGAGTTCCGCGTCAGCGCCGAGGGCGTGGTGCGGGCCGAGGCGCGCGAGAACCTGCGGCGGCTGCGGGTCGACGCCCAGTGGGACAGCAGCGACGCGAGCGCCGAGCACTTCCGGCCGGGCTAGGCGCCTCGCGTGGCGAGCCTCCCTCAGCTGCTCCTCGAGCGCGGATTGGTCTCGCGCGAGCGCTTGGAGGTCGCCCTGGCCGAGGTCGCGCGCGACCCGCGCGGGGACTCGCGCGGCGCCTTGGCGCTGGTCCTGCTGCGCGCGCGCTGGGTCGACCCCCTCGCGCTGCGGGCGCTGATCGCTGCCGCCGACCCGGAGAGCGTGGCGCTGGGGCGAGTCGCGGCGCCCGAGCCCAAGCCGGGCGCGCTGCTCGGCCCCTACCAGCTGCTCGGCGAGCTGGCCCGCGGCGGGATGGGCGTGGTCTACGAGGCGCGCCACCGTGAGACCGGGGCCCGCTACGCGCTCAAGACCCTTCAGCGGATCGAGGCGGGCGAGGAGCTGGAGCGCTTCCGGCGCGAGGCGCGCCTGGCCGCGGCCCTGGACCACCCGCACGTAGCGCGGGTCCACGCCGCCGAGCTGGAGCGGGCCCCGGCCTTCCTCGTCCAGGACCTCTTGCCCGGGGGTGACCTCGAGCAGCGGGTGGCTCGCGGAGGCCCGCTGTCGCTGGAGGAGGGCTGCGCGGTCGTCGCCAAGCTGGCCGCGGCGGTGGCCTACGCCCACGAGCGCGGCGTGCTGCACCGCGACCTCAAGCCGGCCAACGTGCTCTTCGACGAGCGGGGCGAGCCGGCGCTGACCGACTTCGGCCTGGCCCGCAGCCTGAGCGGGGCGAGCCTCGAGCTGACCCAGACCGGCGAGCTCCTGGGCACCCCGGCCTACATGGCGCCCGAGCAGATCGAGGACGCGCGCTCGGCGGGCCCCGCCTGCGACGTCTACGCCCTCGGCGGCGTGCTGAGCTTCGCGCTCACCGGCCGGGCGCCCTTCACCGGGCCGAGCCTCTGGAACGTGCTCGACCAGGTGCTGCACGAGCCGCCGCCGGAGCTGAGCGCGGGCTGCCCCGGCGCCTCGCCCGAGCTGAGCGCGCTGGTGACGCGCGCCTTGGCCAAGGACCCCGCCGAGCGGCCGAGCGCCCGCGAGCTGGCGGACGCGTTGGCCGAGGGCGGACGCCTCGGCGCTCGGGAGCGGAGGGGGGCTCGCGCGTCTGGGCGGGTCGCGGGGCTGCTCGTGGTCGGGCTGGCGCTCCTCTCGGGCGCCGCGCTCTCGACCCGCAGCCCGGGCGCGCAGCCTGCGCCGGGCGCCAGCGTCGCCGGCTCAGCCGCGACTCGAGCTCCGCGCTCCGAGGGGCCGGAGCTCGCAGAGCTGCGCCGCCAACTCGAGAGCCCAGACGCCCTCGCCGCCGGAGTCGCCGCGGCCGCGCTCCACGAGGAGGGCCAGGTCCTCCCTGGGGTCGGGCGCGCGCTGCGGGTCCTCGCTGGCGGGATCCAGCTGACGGACGCCTACCCCGGAGACATTCCCGAGATCGCCTTCGACGCTCGCCCCGACCGCGCTTGGCTCTTCCTGCACCACGACGGGACCCTCGTCGCCTGGGACCTGGCCGCCGGGAGCGCGCCCCGCTGGACGCTGAAGTCCGGCGAGGCGCTCCAGCCGCCTCGCCACCTCGCCAATCGCCTGAGCGCCGGGCGGGGCCGACTGCTCTTCCAGTGCCGGGAGAGCTCCGAGTCCGGTGTCGGGCACGAGACCGTCCTGGTCGAGCTGGGCGAGGCGCTGGTCGAGCCCGAGTTCCTACCCCCGCGGGCCAACGGCTTCGCGGGGCACAAGAAGGGCATGTACTCGGCCCTCTCGCCGGACGGGCAGAGGGTGGCGTTGATCTCGCGCAACGACGGGAAGCTGCTCGTCTACGACGCGGCGGGTCGGCAGCTCGCAGCAGGAGAGGCTCTCACTGGCACGATCCGCTCCTTCGAGTTCGGGCCCGAGGGGCTCGACCTCTACGCGCACTACCACCGCGTCGTCGAGGAGGAGCGTCGCCGCGGGCACCTGCTCCGCTTCGACCTCCGCCGCGGCGCCGCGCGCGCCGAGCTGATCACGAGCTCGACCTCGCCCAGCCTGGCGGTCGGCGGCGGCCGGGTCGCCCTGTCGCACGGGAACCTGGTCACCCTCTGCCGTTTCGACCTGAGCGAGCCGCGCCACTTCCTCTTCCCGAGCGAGCTGGCCGAGGGCGCCGGCCTGAGTCAGTGGCTCTCGGCCCGGGTCTGCCTCGACCCGCGTCGGCCTCGCCTCTACGGAATGTGCAGCCGTACCCGCATGGAGGGCAAGGAGGGCGTGTTCGAGTGTTGGGACCTCGAGCAGCGAGTCGCGCTCTGGACGCGTCGGATCCCCGCGGGCGCGCGCAACCCGACCCTCAGCCCCGACGGGCGCTGGTTGGTGTGGCTGCGCGAGCACGACCTGGCGGGGCGCGAAGCCCACGACCTGCGCCTGTTCTACGTGGGCCCGCTCCCGGGCAGCGGCCACTCGCTCTCGTCGAGGCCGCTGAAGGAGCTGGCGAAGGACGCGCTCCCCTTGGACTCGAACGAGAAGAGGTAGCCCGGCCCCTCCCAGGCGGGCTGGCCGGCGCGCTCGACCAGCCAGCGCACGCTCAGCCAGCCGGTGCGGAGCATCAGGTCGTCGCCCTCGAGGCTGGCGAGGACGGCGTCGGCGACCTGCTGGGCGCGCTCCTCGCTCGGGCCGACCTCGACCTCGAGCAGGCGCGAGATCGAGTCGCGGTGCCCGTGGCGGTAGGTGACCCCGTCGAGGGAGACCGAGACCCAGCGCGGCTCACTCACGGTGTCGGCTCCCAGGAGGCCTCGATCAGCTCGGCGATCCGGTCCACGAGGAAGTAGTAGGCGGCCAGGCACACGCCGGCGACACCGCCCGCGAACCCGAGCACGAAGAAGCCGGGCACGTAGGTCGGGCTGATCAGGCCGCCGAGGGCGAGGAGGCTCAGCGAGCCGAGCGCGACTCCCTGGAGCAGCCTGGCGAGGGTGAGCTTGGCGGCGGCGTCGGCGCCCGAGGCGCGCTCGAGCAGGTGGCTGAGGACGCGCACGACCAGGCCGACCGTGACCGCCACGGCCAGGATCCAGGCGGGGAGCGCGATCACCGTCAGGGCGTCGGCCTGACCGACCTCGGCTAGCCCTGCGCCCAGGGAGTCGAGGACTCCCCCCTGGACCTCCCAGCGGCGCTCGAGGTAGATCGCCTGGACCAAGCCGCCGGAGAGGCCGACGAAGGCCACGCAGGCGCAGAGGAGGGTCAGGCCGAGGACCCGCCGCGCTCGGGGAGGCCCCTGCAAGGCGCCGAGCTCGAGGGGCGTCGCGGGGATCAGGGCCAGCGCGGTCATGACGAGCGCGTTCCAGGCCAAGAGCGGTCCACCCCCGGCCAGGCAGAGCAGGCCCAGGGCGCCCCCCAGCAAGCCCGCGCGCAGGCCTGCGCGCAGCAGGCCGCCGCGCGAGAGGGGGGCGGGGTGACTCGGCTCGGGGTCCACCCGCAAATCCTATCTCTGCCGGCCGCCAAACCCAGCCACGGCACCCCTGCAGCGGGCGGCGGGATGCGCTTATAGTGCGCGGCCCTGCGGCCCAAACCCCGCCGCGAGGAGGCCCCTATGCAGCGTTTCTCTCTCGCCTTGCTCTGCTCGATCGCGCTCGCCGGCGTCGCCTTCGCCAAGGACGACGCCCTCGAGAAGGACCGCAAGCGCTTCGCGGACTGGAAGAAGACCCTGGAGGGCATGCGGGATCACCCCGGCTTCATGACCCTCTACACCCCCGAGGAGGACAAGAAGCAGCAGGAGGGCGAGAAGCTGTGGGCCGCGGTGCCCAAGGACCTGCTCGACAAGCCCTTCTTCCTCGCGACCTCGGTCTCGGGCGGGAGCAACTACGCCGGCTGGCAGTGGGAGGACAAGCTCGTCAAGCTCGTCCGCTTCGACAAGCAGCTGATGCTCCTCGAGCTGAACACGCGCCAGCGCGCCAAGAAGGACGCGCCGATCAGCGAGGTCGTGCGGCGGACCTACGAGGATCGCCTCGTGACCACGATCCCGATCGTCTCGATCGGCCCCGAGGGGCAGTTCCTGTTCGATATCGGCGAGCTGCTCGCGGGTCGCTACTCGACCTTCTTCGGCGGCTTCTTCTCGCTGCGCAGCAACCTGGCGCGCTTCGTCAAGACCAAGGCCTTCCCCAAGAACATCGAGGTCGCCGTGCGCATGCCGCTCTACGGCGACGGCACCTTCATGACGCTGCACTACTCGATCAGCTTCCTGCCGGAGAAGGACGACTACACCCCGCGCCTCGCCGACGACCGCCTGGGCTACTTCCTGACCGCGATCCGCGACTACGTCGAGGGGGATCCGCAGGACGGGCGCATGGTCCGCTACGTCAACCGCTGGCGGCTCGAGAAGGCCGACCCCAAGCTGAAGAAGTCGCCCCCCAAGGAGCCGATCGTGTTCTACGTCGAGAAGACGGTCCCGATCGCGTATCGCCAGGCGGTGCACGAGGGGATCCTCGAGTGGAACAAGGCCTTCGAGCAGGTCGGGATCCAGGGCGCGATCGTCGTCCGTCAGCAGACCGACACCCAGTTCGCCGACGTCGACCCCGAGGACGTCCGCTACAACTTCTTCCGCTGGATCACCTCGGAGCAGGCCTTCGCCATGGGCCCCAGCCGGGTCGACCCGCGCAGCGGGCGGATCCTGGACGCGGACATCATCTTCGACGACTCGATGCTGCGCGGCTACATGCGCGACTACGACATCCTGATTCGCGAGGGCCCCAAGAAGATGCTCACCCGCCCCATGGCGGAGCTCCTCGAGCGGCGCCCCAGCCTGCACCCCCTCTCGCGCCTGCGCCCCGAGGCCAAGCGTGAGCAGCTGAAGGAGACCGCCCGCGAGCTGCTGGGTGAGCTCAAGCAGGAGGAGAGCGGCGTCAAGAGCGCTCGCGAGCTCGAGCGCCTGATGCGCGAGCGCAAGGGGATCTGCCACGTGGGCCACTTCCTGCCCCAGCAGGTCGGCCTGGCGCGGCTGGCCATGGCCGACGTCGCCATGAGCGGCGGCGAGGGATTCGGCGGCTACCTGGCCCAGATCGTCAAGGAGACGGTCATGCACGAGGTCGGGCACACCCTCGGCCTGCGCCACAACTTCAAGGCCTCGAGCTGGCTGCCCCTGAGCAAGATCAACAGCAAGGAGCGCCCCGAGGCGATCTCGGCCTCGGTCATGGACTACCACCCGGTCAACCTGAGCGCGCCGGACGACCCCCAGGGCAACTTCCTCGCCCAGACCGTCGGCCCCTACGACATGCTCGCGATCCAGTACGGCTACGCGCTCGTCAAGGAGGACAGCAAGGAGCTCAAGGCGATCCCCCGCCAGGTCTCGGCCCAGGGGATCCCCTACGCGACCGACGAGGACCTCGGCTCGCCCGACCCCATGATCGCGCAGTGGGACCTGGGCGACGACCCGGTGGCCTTCGCCGCGGCCCGCGCGGCCCTGGTCAAGAAGCTCTGGCAGGACCTCGAGAAGCGGACCGTCGAGGACGACCAGAGCTACAGCCGCCTGCGGCGGGCCCTGAACGTGACCCTGTTCGAGGTCCAGTTCAGCTCCATGAACGTCGCTCGCCAGGTCGGCGGCCTGGACTTCTCCCGCGACCACCGCGGCGACCCCAAGGCTCGCGAGCCCATCGCCCTGATCCCGGCTGACTCCCAGCGCGCGGCCCTGAAGTGGATCTGCGAGAACATCCTCGAGGGCAAGGCGCTCGAGGTCCCGGCCGGGATCGGCGACAAGCTGGCCGCCAGCCGCTGGCTCGACTGGAGCGCGCGGGGCAACCCGAGCCTGGACTACTCGCTCCTGGACCGGATCCACGCGATCCAGAGCTGGGCCGTGTTCTTCCTCACCTCCGACGACGTGCTGGCGCGGGTGTGGGAGAACGAGCGCCGCGAGCTGCGCAAGGACAAGAACGCCAAGCCCCTGACCCTGCCCGAGCTCTTCGAGACGATCGAGGCGGCCGTGTTCGGCGAGCTGCAGCTGGGCGAGGGGGCGGAGGCCACGGTGCTCGAGCCCCTCGTCAGCAGCCAGCGCCAGCTGCTCCAGGACGCCTACATGCGCCGCATGATCGCGATCAGCCTGGGCAACGGGGTCTCGCCTCCGGTGGCCAACAAGCTGGCCTGGAGCCGCCTGGCCGGACTGGAGGCTCGCTTCGGTCGGGTGCTGGCCCAGCTCAAGCTGGACCCCTACACCAAGAGCCATCTCGAGACCCTGCGCTCGCGCAGCAGCAAGGTCCGCAACGCCGAGTACGTGCACCTCGCCTCGGGCGGGGACGCGCTCTGCGCCCTGACGGCCCCCGAGGCGCCGGTGCGCTGGCTGCCTATCTTGTTGCTGCTGCTCGGCTTGGCTGCGCTGCACCAGGGCCGGCGCCGCGCGCTGGCCGCCTAGGGCTCAGCTAGACCTCAGGCTTGACTACACGTTGGCCCAGTCTCCCCGGTTCCCGGGAAGACTGGGCCGAACTCTTTAGCAGCGAAGAGCTTGACCCCCTTCGACCCCCTGTGATACAAACCCCGCCCTTCGCGGGAGAACTCTGCTGAGCCTGTGACCACCCGGTGACACGCTCCGCCTAGATTCCCGCGTCGAGATCCGCGCGCGCGCAGCCGGATGCGAAGCGAATCGTTGGGGAGACGTGAGACACATGTTCAACCTCCATTCCAGCCGTACCAGGGACGGTAAGACGGCCCTCCGCACTCGCCTCTGGCGATGGAGCGCTCTCTCCCTCTTTGCGGTGGCGGCCATCGGCTGCGGCGGCGGCGGTGAGAAGCAGCCCGAGGGCGACCCTCAGGAGCAGCCTGCGGGCGAGCCGGAGACCAAGCCGGCCGACGAGGGCCAGCCGAGCGGGGAGGAGGCTCCCAAGCCCAACGCCCCGCCCGAGGACGACGGCGGCCGGGACGGGCGCCTCGACGACCTCGAGAAGGAGCTGAGCCTCCGCGATCAGGAGCGCGAGGCCCTCGCCCGCCACTACTTCGAGGTCGGCAAGCGCCACTACGACCTCTTCGAGTATCAGGAGGCGGCCGAGAACTTCCGCAAGGCCTACGACGCCAAGCCCAACGACGCGGAGATCCTGCACTACAAGATGATGGCCGAGCTGCTGGCGGGTGAGCGCCAGGCCGAGTTCAAGGCCATCGCCGAGGTCCTCCGCCAGGAGAAGGAGGTCTCGATCCAGCAGGAGAAGGAAGACCTCAAGCGCCTCTACAAGGACGGCGAGGACCTCTTCAACGCGCAGGAGTACGACCGCGCGATCATTCGCTTCGAGCAGGTCCTCGAGAAGATCCGCTGGTTCCCCTACCAGATCGACAGCGAGAACTTCGAGGAGAACGCCCGGACCTACATCGTCCGCGCCCGCCGCCTCCAGCGCGAGCGCCAGCTCCTCCAGCAAGAGGAGCGCGAGCGCCAGGCCTTCCAGCAGGCGCAGCTCGAGGAGGAGCGCCACCGCCAGGAGAAGGAGCAGAAGCTCCGGATCATGCAGCGACGCGCCCTCGATCAGATCATGCTGCACAACTACCGCGCGGCAGACGTCACGATCAACGAGATCCTCCAGGTCGACCCACAGAACGAGGAGGCGCTCAAGCTGCGCCAGCTCGCGGTCGCCGGCCGACACGCGACGAATCGCAAGCAGATCTACCAGGACACCCACCTCGAGCACCGCCTGGACCGCCAGGCCAACATCGACGCTGCGGTCCCCAGCCTTCCCGACGGCGTGGAGTTCCCCAGCCGCCAGTTCTGGCTCGAGCGCGTCCAGTCGCGCAGCGCCAGCATCGCGGACGAGGAGGCGAGCGAGCCGGAGTGGGTCAAGGAATACCGCAAGATCCTCGACTCGCGCCCCGTGACCCTCAACTTCCCGGACACCGCCCTGTCCGAGGTGATCAGCTTCCTGCAGGACATCACCGGCCTGAACATCACGCTCGGCGCGGGTGTCGACGGTGAGGAGACGACCGTCTCGCTGCGCCTGCGCGAGATCCTGCTCAAGGACGCGCTCAAGATCATCCTCGAGCAGACCGACCTCGCGATGACCTTCAAGAACGAGACCCTGCTGATCACCAGCAAGGACTCGGAGGACGCCCGCGGCGAGTTCGTGCTCGATATCTACGACGTCCAGGATCTGCTCAGCCAGATCCCCGACTTCCCCGGTGACCGGATCCGAGTGACCGGGAACAACGGCGGCGGCGGCGGCGGCGGCGGCGGCGGCGGCCAGGGCGGCGGCTTCTCCTTCGAGGAGGAGGAGGAGGGCGAGGGCCGCGTGCTCGAGCCCGACAAGCTCGAGGAGATCATCACGAACTCCGTCGGCGAGGACAACTGGGACGAGCCGGCCTCGATCGAGATCCACCGCGGCCAGCTGATCGTCAACCAGACCCGCGACCTGCACCGCGAGGTGCGTGAGGTCCTCAAGAACCTGCGCCGCAACACCGGCATGTTCGTCCAGGTCGAGACGCGCTTCGTGCGCATGACCGACGACTTCCTGCGGGATATCGGCGTCGACCTGCGCGAGCTGGGCGGCACCGACCCCACGGGCCTCTTCGGTCGCGCCCTGCAGCTCGATCCCAACCCGAGCCCCAGCACCACGCGCCCCGGCGCCAACCAGGGTTCGATCGGTTTCGGCCGTCAGATCCCGGTCGGTAACGGCCGCCAGCGCCTCGGTGCCCCGGGCCCCGGTGGTATCCCCTTCTTCGGCAACAACATGCTGGGTGGTCGCACCCAGAACATCCTGAACGGCGGCGACGCCTACTTCTCCGGCACGCGCCTCAACGGCACGGGCGTCAGCGCGGGTAACCCCGCCAAGGGCCTGGCCGCGCAGTTCACGCTCCTGGATCCCTTCCAGCTAAACGCGATCCTGCGCGCCGAGCAGGAGAACGCCCGCCGCAAGATCGTCGACGCTCCCGTGATCACGGCGGCCAACCGCCAGCGCGTCAGCGTCTCGGTGATCACCCAGCGCGCCTATATCTCGGACTACGAGCTGAGCTCGGGCGGCACGGGTCAGGTGGTGGCCGAGGTCGCGGACCCGATCATCGCGACCTTCCAGGAGGGCATCGTCCTCGACGTGCGGCCGACGATCAGCTCGGACCGCAAGTACATCACCCTCGACCTCAAGCCCACGCTCGCGACCCTGGTCGGCGGCGACTTCCGTCAGATCCCGGTCAACCTGGGAACGATCAGCAACGCGGCGATCAACGTGAACATCGAGGTCCCGGAGGTCACCCTCCAGGAGGTGTTCACCTCGGTCACGATTCCCGACGGCGGCTCGGCCCTCCTGGGCGGCTTCCGTCAGATCAACCACAAGGAGGAGCACTCGGGCGTGCCCTTCATCGACCACGTGCCCCTGGTCAACAAGCTCTTCTCGCGTGACGGCGAGCTCTTCGAGACCCAGAGCATCCTGATCCTCGTGACCGCGCGCACGATCGCGCTCCGCGAGGAGGAGAAGCGGCGCTTCAACCTCAAGGAGGACTAGTTCCCTCCTGAGCGCGTCGACTCGCAGCGGGCGGCCCTTTTGGGTCGCCCGTTTCGCGTGTGGGGTGAGGCCGGCGCGTGTCGGGAGGGGTGGAGGAAGCAGGGAGGGCGCTCTAGCTCTCGATCTCAACCTCCTCCGGGAGCCAGAATGAGGACCCTCTACTTCGACCTCGACGGAACCGTCGTGACCGGGTTCGGCGGCGTCGCCAAGACCCTGCTGGCCGAGGGCGGCTTCGAGCGGGCGGTGCGAGCGGCTGGCTGCTCGCGGCTGGTGTGCGTAGGGAACGCGGTGGCGATCTTTCAGAGCCTGGCTCGCATGGGGCAGGACCACGACGGAATCGGGACCGTGTTTCGGCTCTGCCAGGGCGCGTTCTTGGACGAGGCCTGGCTCCGCTCGGTGCTGGAGCTGACTCCGATCGATCCCCACCGCCGCGTCGAGGGCATTGATCGGGGTCTCGATTGGCTCTATGTGGACGACCTGGCCGAGCAATACTGCCGCGACGCGGGGGCGGAGGAGCTCTTCTCGGCGGAGCGCGGGCGGCGGATCTTGCGCTGCGATCCCGAGGGAGACGGTCAGGACGTCCTGGCTTGGCTGGAGGAGTGGAAGGTCGCTTGAACCCAGCCGGGTCTCAGCGGCGTCGAACCCGCTGACTGGCTTGCAGACATCACTTGGGGCAGGTGTTAAGCTCGCTTAGCGCCGGGTCCCAAGGAGGCGACCCTCTTGGCTAGAACGCCCTACGTCTTTGGGACCCCGCTCCTCGCGAACCTCTTGGTCGCGAGTGGAGCGCTCTTCCTGGCGCCGCTCGCGCTGGCTCAGGGCGAGGCCCAGCCCGAGGGCCCTGCTGGGGCGCCGGCGGCCTCCGAGGGCGAGGCCGAGGCTGAGGAGGCCCGCCTCGACCGCGAGCAAGCCAAGATCAAGAAGCAGTACGAGGAGCTCGAGAAGAAGCTCTTCAACCTCGCGGCCCGCATGCCCAAGAACCGGGCCAAGCAGGCCAGCCGGCTGCGCAACGCCTTCCGTCAGTCCAAGGACGACGACGTGCTGAGCGCCATGGAGCAGGCCCAGGCGCTGCTCCAAGGTCAGGACGCGGCGGGCGGGGGTGGCGAGGCCTCGGTCAAGCAGAAGGCCGTCCTCGACGCGCTCGAGCGCGTGTTGGCGGCGCTCGAGGCCGAGCCGGGCGAAGAGCAGAAGCACGACTCGAAGGAGCTCAAGAAGCTGCTTCAGAACGTGAAGCGGCTCAAGCAGGAGCAGCAGAAGCACATCGAGAAGAGCGAGGAGGCGCGCCAGCTCGAAGAGCAGGCCGACAGCCTCGCGCAGCAGCTGGCCAAGGTCCAGGAGCTGATCGCCAAGCAGAACCAGGTGATCGCCGAGGCCAACGCGGGCGAGGTCGCCAAGGCCGGTCAGCGCCAGGGCGACCTGCCCAAGCAGGCGGCCGAGCTCGCCAAGTCGATCGCGGCCAACGCGCAGGGCAAGCCTGGAGAGGGTCAGGGCAAGCCGGGCCAGGGCAAGCCGGGCCAGGGCAAGCCAGGTCAGGCGAGCAAGCAGGCCGCGCAGGCGGTCAAGCGGGCTCAGGCCGCCATGGAGCAGGCCGGCGAGCGGCTGAACAAGAAGGAGCAGGACCCCGGCCTCGAGCGGGCGCGCAAGGCGCGCGACGAGCTCCAGGAGGCCAAGAAGCTGCTCGAGGCCAAGCGGGCCGAGGTCCTCCGCCTCGCCGAGCACCAGCGCCGCCGCGCGGAGCAGGAGCGGACCCGCCGCGAGACCGAGCGCATGGCCAAGGCCATGCAGGGGCAGGGCCAGGGCAAGGGCAAGCCTGGCGAGGGCAAGCCGGGCAAGCCCAGCGAGAGCCAGGGGGGCGGTCAGCGCAAGCCAGGCGCGCGCAACATCGAGCGCGCCGAGGAGGCGATGAAGAAGGCCGGCGACGACCTGGCCAACCGCCACGGCAAGCAGGCCAAGCAGAAGCAGGAGGAGGCCAAACAGCAGCTCGAGCAAGCCCAGCAGCAGCTCGAGGAGGCGCTCCAGCAGGCCCGCAAGCGCGAGCAGGCCGCGATCCTGCGCGCGCTGGGCCAGCGCTTCCAGGTCATGCTCGCCAAGCAGAAGGAGATCACCGCCTCGACCGAGGAGCTGCGCAAGGAGTGGAAGGCTCGCCGAGGCCAGCGCCGCGAGGCGCGCTCGCTGGGCGAGAAGGAGGGCGAGCTGCGCGACGAGGCCGGCAAGGCGCTCGAGATCGTGCGCGAGGAGGGGTCGACGGCGATCCTCCCGACCGTGATCGGTGAGCTCGTCCACGACCTGGCCCGCGCGAGCAAGCACCTCGAGCAAGCCAGCGCCAAGGAGCAAGACGTCGACGCCTTCCTGGTCACCCTTCAGCGCGACATCGAGCGCAGCCTCGAGGAGCTGATCGAAGTGATCAAAAAGGAGATCGACGCCCGCGGCGGCGGCGGCGGCGGCGGTGGCGGCGGCGGCGGTGGCCCCGACGACAACGGCGCGCCCCTCCTGCCGGCGACCGCCGAGCTCAAGGTGCTCAAGAGCCAGCAGGTGCGCGTCAACGACATGACCAAGCGCTTCGACCTGGACCGCACCGCGGAGGCGGACCTGAGCAAGGTCCAGCGCAACGCCGTCGAGCACATCGCCGAGAAGCAGGGCCGCGTGGCCGAGTTCGCCCGCGACCTTCACGAACGACTCAACAAGGAGCGCTAGACATGCAGCGTCCAGCCCTACTCTCCCTCCTCCTCGCCGGGGCCCTCGCCGGCCCCGCGCTGGCCATGGACCCGCGCATGCCGCTCCTGAGCGAGGACCAGGGTCCGGCCGCCAAGGTCGAGCGCTTCCGCAAGGCCTACGCCGAGGACCCACGAGCCCTGGCGGGCCTGGACGGGGCCGCGCCGACGCGGGATCGGATCCACCGCGCGCTCCTCGCGGCGGTGCCGGCCTACGCGCAGGCCTACGCCGAATACGAGCGCCTGGGCGACAACGCTGACGCCTGGCAGGCCGTCGCCGCCAGCAGCGACGACCTCTACCTCAAGTCGCACGCGACCTACTTCCTGGGTCGCTCGCTCCTGGCCCAGGACGACCTGGCCGGCGCCGCCGAGGCGCTCGAGGCCGTGCGCGGCCGGCTGCGCGTCGGGACGCCCTACGCCGACGAGGCGACCTTCTACCTGGGCTACGTCTACGCGCGCCTGCCCGAGCTGGGCGAGTACGACGCCCAGGGCGCCAAGGCCCGCGCGCAGCAGCTCCTCGGCGAGCTGATCTCGCGCGACGTGCCCGAGCGCGTGAGCGAGGGCGCCCACTGGCTGCTGCGCGAGCTGCGCGGCGAGGGCATGGGCCCCCTGCTCGAGCTGGCCAAGCGGATGGAGACGATCGAGCGCCTGATCCGGCGCACCCGCACCGGCAAGGGCACCCAGAAGCGCCAGGAGCAGGTCGTCGCCCAGATCGACAAGCTGATCGAGCTGATGCGCGAGAAGGAGAAGAAGGGCGGCGGCTCCTGCGACAAGCCGGGCCAGAAGAAGAAGCCCGGGCAGTGCGACAAGCCGGGGACTCCCAAGGGTCCCCCCAAGCAGGGCGCCAAGAAGAGCACCCTCCCTGGCGGCGACGGCAAGGAGGGCGAGCTGCACGAGGCCTCCCGCGCGGCGGATCAGGACGGCTGGGCTTCAATGAAGAAGAAGGAGCGCGAGAAGGTCGAGCAGTTCCTCAAGCAGCGCTTCCCGACCCGCTACCGCGAGCTGATCGAGAAGTACTTCCGCGGCGTGGCCGAGGCCGACAAGTAAGGCCCTCCGGTCCGCGAGCCTTCATGGAGCGGCGCTCGTGCGAGCGCCGCTCCTTGCGTTGGTTCTCCCTGGCGCTCGTGTGAGCGTCACGCAGGAGGAGCTAGAGGCGATCGGGGGCGAGCTGGTCAGCGCCAGCTGGCGCCTGCCGCGGGGCGCATTCGCGGCGCTGCTGCTGCTCTTCGCCTTCGCGACCCTGATGGCCTTTGGGATCGCGGTCATGGCCCGGGAGGAGGGGCCGCTCTGGCTGAGCGCTCGGTCGCTCAGCGAGAAGATCCACTACGGCTCGGTCTCGTGCGGCTACCTCTTCGTGTGGTGCATGGGCGCGAGCCAGCTCGCGCTGCACCTCTGGCGTCCGCTCGCCTCTTCGCCGGCCTTCGTGGCAGGGACTCGCGGGGTCCGAGTCCACGGCCTGGCCCCCACGCCGCGCTTGCTCCCCTGGCAGGCGGTCGAGGGCGTCAAGAGCTTGGGGGCCTCGGCGGTGCAGCTGGAGCTCGTGGGGCAGCAGCAGGGCTGCCTGCACAAGCTGATCGGCGGCTTCATGACGCCGCTCCAGGCCTTCGTCGCGGCGGGGAGCGCGCCCGAGCTGGCGGGCCAGCTCGAGCTGCTTCGCCAAGCCGGGCACGCCGGCTCCGCTGCAGGGATGCCTTATCCTGAGTCCCCACGCGAGGACCCCGCATGAACCGCCTCTCCCAGCGCGCGTTGCCGCTCCTGCTGCTGCCGGCCTTGGCCGCCTCGGCGGCGGGCCAGGACGCGCCCGCCGAGGACCCGCTCACGATCGCGCGCCGGCTCGAGGCGCGCCAAATGACCCTGATCCGCCGGCTGGCGCCCTCGGTGGCCGCGGTGTTCCAGGAGGGCAAGCCCGGCGGCGGCTCGGGCGTGATCATCGACCCGCGCGGCTACGTGCTGACCAACTTCCACGTGAGCAGCACCAGCCGTCGGCTGGAGGTCGGGCTCAACGACGGGCGTAAATACCGCGCGGTGCTGCTCGGGATCGACCCGGGCGGAGATATCGCGCTGCTGCGCCTCGAGGACCGGCTGCGCCAGCGCTGGCCCGCGGTGCCGCTCGGGGACTCGGACGCGGTCCGCCCCGGCGAGCGGGTCTACGCCATGGGCAACCCCTTCCTCCTGGCCGAGGACTTCGCCCCGACCGTGACCCAGGGCGTCGTCTCGGGCGTGCACCGCTACCGGGACGCCACCGGCAGCACGGACCTCGTCTACGGCGACTGCATTCAGATCGACGCCTCGATCAACCCCGGCAACTCGGGCGGCCCGCTCTTCAGCGCGCGCGGCGAGCTGCTCGGGATCAACGGCCTGGGCGGCTTTCGCCCCGACCGCGGTCGCGTGAACGTGGGCGTCGGCTTCGCGGCCTCGATCAACCAGATCAAGAACTTCCTGCTCGACCTGCGCGCTTGCAAGCAGTGCCAGCACGGGACCATGAACGCCACGGTCCGCGACATTCCCCGCCAGGACGGGCGCACCACCCGCCCCGTGATCGACGCGATCACGCGCGAGTCGAACGCCTACGCCGCCGGCTTGCGCCTCGGCGACGAGGTGATCGGCTTCGAGGGCGAGCCGATCCGCGTCCAGAACGAGCTGCTGACGCGGATCTCGCGCTTGCCCACGGGGCGGCGCGTGACCTTGCGGGTCCGGCGCTTCGACGAGGGGGGCGGTGAGCCCAAGGAGCTCGACTGCACCTTCCGGCTCGAGCCGCTCTGGTCCGGGCCGCCCGTCGGGCGCTGGAAGCCCGAGCCCAAGCTCCTGGCCCGCGAGACCGGCGAGATCCTGGCCAGCCACCGGGCGAGCAGGCCCCCGCGCGACTACGTGCGGCGCGAGCGGGTCACCCGCGGCGAGGAGGTCTTCGAGCGGACGATCCGCGCCCACGGGCGCAAGCTGCGGATCGAGCGCGGGCTCGGGGCCGACCAGGTGATCGAGGTCTACGACGGCAAGCAGGGCTGGACGCTGAGCAAGGGCAAGCTGGCTCCGCTGAAGCCGGGGCGGCGCGACGAGCTGGCCGG
The DNA here is from genome assembly GCA_937911525.1 of uncultured bacterium. Lineage (GTDB taxonomy): Bacteria > Planctomycetota > J058 > J058 > J058 > NORP233. The sequence continues at coordinate 500 of CALDQK010000673.1, read as the reverse complement.
CACCACGCTCGCGATCGCGGCCCTGCGCGAGGCCGGCGGGGAGGTCGCGCTCCAGGAGCTGCGCTTCCTCGGCGGCGAGTGGGTCGAGGGCCGCTCGGCGGTCGAGCTCGAGACTCGTGACCAGGCAGGGCGTCGCCGCAAGCTCTACCTGGACGCGGCGACCTACCGCCTGATCGGCTGGGCCTATCCCCTGAACGAGGGGAGCGACTGGGTGGAGCGGACCGAGGGGCTCGACGGCGAAGGCCGCCGGGTCGTGACGACGCGCGGCTGGGACCAGGGGATCCTGCTCGAGCGCGCGGTGGTGCTCGAGGAGCGGGTCGAGGCGCAGGATCCGGCCCTGTTCAAGGCGCCGAGCGAGGGCGGCCAGTGAGAGGGTCGGGTTGGATCGCGCTGCTGGTGCTCGGGTTGGCGGTCCCGCTGGGGGCGCAGGAGCCGCAGCCCACGCCAAGCGAGCCGCAGGCAGAGGAGCCCCAGCCGGACGACGCGCCCCAGCCGGACGA
>CALDQK010000672.1 GCA_937911525.1 uncultured bacterium | reverse complement strand
AAGACCTTCTTCGGTCCGTGCTTCTTGGTGTACGGCACAAGACGCTCGACGAATTTGTCCCGGTAGTAGGCATCCATTCCGGAGACGCCGAGCATCAACGCCGAGCGGAGCAGATCGTCCAGCGAGAGGTTGGCGACATCGTCATCGCCTGGGACGCCATGCGTCTCCAGACGCGCGTGCAAGTCGCACAACGCGGTGGCTCGTTCCAACACGTTGTCGAACTTCGTCTTGGCATCCAATTTCGGGTGACCTCTCGCGTGGGCAACGCTCGAACAAGCGTAGATCCTCGGCGCGATTCCGCAGCCGTCAAGCTCGTCCCACGATGCCACATCCTCGGCTCTGCTGCGATGGAGGCGGTGCCTGTCGTCCTCCGACGGCCCGTCTCATCGGAGGAGAGGGCATGTCCCACGTCATCACTTGCCCATCGGGGCTCACGGGCCGCATCCGCGGCATGAAGGTCCGCGAGGAGCGTGTCCTGGCCGACTGGAAGCTCGCCAAGAGCGGCGGGCAGATCGACGCGCTGCTCGGCGCATGCGGGCAGGAGACCCTCGAGCCAGGGCCCTACGACTTCGGTGACAAGGACATCGACTGGGGCGCGGTGCTCCAGGGCGACCGCTTCTTCGCGCTCCTGCAGGTGCGGGCGCTGACCTACGGGCCGACCTACGCCTTCGCCCTCGGCTGCCAGAACGAGGGATGCCGCGCCCGCTTCGAGTGGGAGCTGCAGCTCCGCCGTAACGCGGGCGAGCGCATACTCTCCGCCATGCTCGGCTGGCGCGTCGTCGAGGTCGAGGGCGTCTCGAGCGGGGCCCCACGTGCTGCGGCGCGGTCCCGAAGGTGGTCCGCGTGAACGCGCAGTGTGAGACGGCCTTGGATCTTGAACCGGACCCGGTCGAAGGGGCTCTGGGGGCCGACGTCGACGTGGAAGCGGAGCCACTCGTAGCTGTTAGCGAGTGGTCATGCTCCGCCTCCTGCGAGCCGCAGAGTCACGAGATCGTTTCTGCGCTCGTCCTTGCTCGTCGGCGCCAGCACCTGGATGGCCCCCTTTCGACGGCGGCGGCCGGGGTTCCACACGAACCAGGCGTACTCGATGCTGTCGGTCTTCCCGCTGGCGGTGAAGGACGGCCGGTTCGGGAGCACGTAGACGTCGGGAGGGTGGCGCCGGAGGAACTCGGCGCGGGTGCCCGAGCTGAGGAAGTTCAGGCGGAGGAGCATCACGACGAGGCCGCCGAACCCCAGGGCGTGCTCGACGATGGGCATCGCGTGGAGGTAGGGCGGGTTGGTGATGACGACGTTTGGCTCTTTCACACCCGCCGGCGAGAACTCCGTGAAGTCCGCGATGTGAACGCGGCGGGTGTCTCCGACCAGCTTGCCGAGAGGGCCGCGGCACTCGCTCCGCAGCTCAACGGCCGTCCATTCGATGTCATCCCGGACGGCGTTCACCCCCTCGATGATCGCTCCCGCGCCGGCGGTCGGCTCGAGCCACGTCCCGCCGGGGAGCTTCACCGCCTCGAGCAAGCGGCGGACGCACCAGGTCGGGGTCGGGTAGTTGTCCGCCCGGTTCCGCTGACTGCCGCGGTTCGTCGAACTCATGGACTCCTACGGCTTCCGGCCCTGCGTAGCGAGATCCGAGCAGAGCCGGGTATGGGTTCCGGTGAGGCTGGGCGAGCCCTGCTGACGACAGTCGTGGCAGTAGCTCTGGATGCCGTCTGGATTGTCATCGGTCACCCGTTCGGTGCTCGTGCCGAAGTCGTCGGGGTAGCGGCGGTACAGGTGCTCGGCCCCATGGAGACTCGAGCACCGGGGGCACGCCTTCCAGCGCCCGTCGGTGGAGTATCGACTGCGGTTGAGCTGACCGCCGCATGCGGCGCACTTGGTGCCGGCCGACGCCTTTACGTTTCCCTTGTTCGCCTTCTTCCGGCCCCGCAGCGGGCTGTCGTCGGGGACCGACGCGGGAGGGACGACATCCAACAGCTCCGGCGCTCTCGAGCTGGGAAACCGGCGTTCGCGTCCGCCATCATCTTCGAACCGGACATGGACTCGGTCCTGCTCGACGGCGACGACGACGCCGGTCCCCCACTCTTCGCCCTTCTTGCGGTGTCGCACGAACGTGCCTACCTCGAACGCAGCCATTCTCCCCCCCTTGAGCTGTACGGCGTACTCCGTGGCGCCTGCCAACGCGTTCGCGGCGGCCACGGAAGAGGAATCGCAGCGCGGCGAGCGGTAGCGCGTCGGGCGCGGTGCGCTCGCCTCTAGTCACCCGGCGCGTCCGAGGCTGGGGCCGGCGACTCATCGCCGGCAGCGGTCGGGTCCTCTGCAGGCGGGGCCGGTGGGACCACCTCCTCGGCGGGCGAGATGGCGTCCAGGATCTTGGAAGGAACGTACTTTCCGTGCTTCTCAGCGAGGTAGCGGCGGGTGTGTTCGTCGTCGACCTCGACCTGCAGGCGTTGGCGGTACAGGTCGTACTTCCACTTTGCCGTCTGGATCACGCGCGCCCACGTCGAGACGTAGACGTTCACCCGGTCGCCACGGTGGATGTGGCCCCACTCGCGGTCCTTCTGCACGACCTTCTCCTTCGCGAAGCTCGTGAGGTCTCCGCTGACCACCACGAACTTCCAATCGGTCTTGGTCTTGTCGAAGCGCGGGTCGCTGGCGACGCTGAAGGCATACTCCTCGATCTGGTCGATCTCCTTCTTTCCAACCTTCACGCTGGGGCGCTTCAGCTCGACCACGAGGTGTTCGAACTCGTCGGGCTCCCTCAGCGGGAACTGCCGGTAGAGCATCAAGTCGGGAAGTGATTCCTCCCCATTGATGTCGAGCACCTCCTCCTCGATGGCCTCCCGACCGAGGATCTTCGAGTGGGCGTTGAGTAGGTGCTTGAGGTTCTTGTCATCGTGGCCGAGGTCGTACTCCTGGCCAAACACCCACAGCTCGTTCACCAGGATCTTCTGGAGCTGGCTTCGCTCACGCAGCAGCTTCTTGGACGTGGCGTGGAAGACGAGGTCCTCCAACGCTCCGAGAAACGTAAGCCGGTCCGTGACCAGGCGGGCCGCGCTGATGATCGCGCTCAGCCGCGTCCGTTGCAGAAGGTCGGCGAGGTCGTCCTGTTGCTCCTTCGTGAGGTTCAGCACCTCACGCATGATGGTCTGAAGGCTGGATGGGCTGGTTTCAAGAGCCTGCCGAACCAGGCGCATCGTGAGCTTCTTGCTCGAGGTGTCCGATTTCTCGAAGCCGGTGAGCCGGTCGCTGATGGAGATGGCGCAGATGTCGAAAACCTCACGCTCGACCTCCTCGATCGGTGTGGCCGCAGGAGTGTCTGGGTACGGGTAGACGCCTTCCGCCTTCCATTCCGAGATGAGCGATTCGGCCCGCTCGCGCTCTCGGATTCGGAAGTGCTCGCGAAGCGCGTCCTTGGCAGCCTCTACAAGCTTCGTAACGTCCCCCCGAAGCTTTGCGACCTTCATGTCCCCTTCGGACATCGACGCGAACAGCGGCGACGAGAGGTAGGCCGTGAAGCTGTATCCCTTGGCATGGATGCCTGGAGCCATCTCGTGGCGCGCCATCCCGCCGGAGCCACACAAATACAGCTTCCTCGGCACATCCTGCTTCCACTCGACGACGGTCACCTCGCCGGTCTCGGACTTGCCGGGCGCTACCTCGACTTCCACTGCGTAGCTGCGCGTCACTTCGACCGCTTCCGCTGGATCGAGGACGGTGCCGTCGTAGGTGACGCGTATGGAAGGATACTTCCGCAGGTAGACGGCGAGGCGCGAGAGAAGCTCCCGAGCGGCGCCCTCCGCGGCCAGCGCGTCTACGCCATCTTCCAGATTCTCGACCAGTACGTCGGTGCCAGTGCAGCCCGCCGCGTCAAGCTCCACGACCTCGCTGGCGGCAACGACGCGAGGGCTGTCAGCGGATGCGCGAGCGCTCCACTCAAACAGGTTGCCTTCAGTATCGCGGAAGCGAGTCTTCCAGCTCGCACGACCACCCAGGCCGAGCGCGCGAAGGCGGCCTTTGCCGTCTCTCCCGTGCAGTTCCCTGCCGGCGGGGGTCGTCGTGCGTGTGCTCTTGGGCGAACCGCCCAGTTGTCCGAAG
>CALDQK010000671.1 GCA_937911525.1 uncultured bacterium | reverse complement strand
GGCCGAGTCCGACGGCCGAGTCCGACGGCCGAGTCGGACGTCCGAGTCCGACGTCCGACGGCCGAGACCCGAGTCCGAGACCCGAGTCCGACGTCCGAGTCCGACGTCCGAGTCCGACGGCCGAGTCGGACGTCCGAGACCCGAGTCGGACGTCCGAGTCCAAGTCCGACGTTCCGACGTCCGAGTCCGACGACCGACTCCGACGCCGGGTCTCGGTCTCGGGTCTCGGGTCTCGGTCTCTCGGAGGGCTACGAAGGGAGGTGCTCCGCGAGGTAGGCGTAGTCGGGGGTCAGCTCGCCGCGCCACACGATGCAGCTGCGCTGGATCGGGTCGGGCAGGCCGGAGTCGGCCAGGCTGCCGCTGTAGTCGGCCGCGGCGATCTCCTTGGCGAAGGGCCCGAGGGCCGCCGCGAAGGACTCCGACGCGTCCCGCGGCAGCTCGGCGGGGAGGATGTCCACCGCGCAGATCACCGGGCCCGCGCCCGCGACGCCCATCACCGCCGAGTCGCTCTCGGCGTCGTAGGTGTAGACCGGGTCCCCGGGTTCGGTCGCCTTGACGGTCGCCTCGATGCTCCCCTCGACGTCGCAGCTGATGTCCCCGATCACCTTGCAGCGGGTCATCGCCGGCAGGTCCTGCTTGCGGACCACGCGCGGGTAGCGCTCGGTCCAGTAGATGCAGTTCAGCAGCAGCGAGAGGTGGGGCAGATACTGCTCGAAGTCGCTCTCGTAGCGCTCGGGGTGGTCGTAGTAGTCCTGGAGCACGAAGGCGTGCTCGCCCGCGGGACGCACGAGGTGCTCCTCGGTGAAGGTCACCGTGTAGACGACCTTGTCGTCGGCGGCCGCGGGGTCGGCGGCGATCGCCGCGACCTCGCTGGGCGAGAGCTCGCGGGTCGGGAGCGGCTCGAGCACCTCGAGCACGCCCTTGGCTACGTTGCCGTTGCCGGTCACGCCCACGATCAGCGGGTGCAGGGCGGCGGGGACCCCCTCGGCGCGGATCGTCTCTCCGAGCGCGCCGACCGCGGCGAAGGCGTCGGCCAGCGAGGCGTAGCCGTGGGAGGGCTTGATCTCGGCGAAGGGCGTGCTGTTGCCCTCGTGCTCGAGGCGCTGACCGAGGGCCCACAGGGTGTCGATCATGCCGGCCAGCCCGGCGAAGCGGCCGAAGAACACCAGCCGCCGGCCCCGCTCGTCGGTGATCCGCTCGTAGTCGAGCAGGGTCGCGCCCTGGCTGAGCAGGCGGGCGAGCATCGGCATGTTGTAGGCCTGGCCCTTGATCACGTGCGCGAAGAAGAGGTGCGCCGCGCCCTGCTGGAGGAGGTGCTCTGGGATCTCCTTGACGCCGAACACGACGTCGACCGGTGGGAGCTCGTCGACGAGCGCGCAGCCGACCGACGCGTAGTCGCCCTCGGGAAACACACGCAGCTCGGAGCGCTCGACGAGCACCTCGTTGCCGGCGGAGACCAGCTCGGCCGCGAGGGTGGGCGTGACGGCGACTCGCCGCTCCCAGGGGCTCTTGGTCTCCTTGCGAATCCCGATCTTCTTGGGCGTGTTCGCCATGGTGGCACCTCCGGGGGGAGGACCCTAGCATCCTGACCCTGAAGGCGAGGAGCTCCCTATGAGCAAGCGGATCGTGATCCTGGGCGCGGGCAAGTCGGCCACCGTGCTGATCGACTACCTCCTGGGCGAGGCCCAGGAGCGGGGCTGGACGGTGGCCGTCGGCGACCTCGACCCCGAGCTGGCGGCGCACAAGATCGGCGGTCGCGCTCGCGGCGAGAGCTTCCGCTTCGACGTCAACGACTCGGCCCTGCGGCGCAAGCAGATCGAGAGCGCGGACCTCGTGATCTCGATGCTCCCCGCTGCGCTCCACCCGCTCGTGGCCGAGGACTGCATTCACTTCGGCGTTCACTTCGCGAGCGCCAGCTACGTGGGCGACGCCATGCGCCAGCTCTCGGAGGCGGCCGAGCGCGCCGACGTGGTCCTGCTCAACGAGCTGGGCGTCGACCCCGGGATCGACCACATGTCGGCCATGCAGCAGATCGACGCGCTCAAGGCGACCGGCCACAAGATCGTCCGCTTCGAGACCTTCACCGGCGGCCTGGTCGCGCCCCAGAGCGACGACAACCCCTGGCGCTACAAGTTCACCTGGAACCCGCGCAACGTCGTGCTCGCCGGCCAGGGCGTGGTCAAGTTCAAGCACAACGGGCGCTTCAAGTACATTCCCTACCACCGCCTGTTCAAGCGCTACGAGCCGCTCGAGATCCCCGGCTACGGCCAGTTCGAGGGCTACCCCAACCGCGACAGCCTGAAGTACATCCGCCACTACGGGCTCTGGGGCTGCGAGACGATCTACCGGGGCACCTTGCGCCGACCGGGCTTCTGCAAGGCCTGGGACTGCCTGGTCCAGCTCGGCCTGACCGACGACAGCTACGAGCTCGACGACCTGAGCGACATGACCTACCGCCAGTTCGTGAACTCCTACCTGTGGTACGACCCCAACATGAGCGTCGAGCTCAAGATCCAGGCCTACCTCAAGCTCGAGATGAACTCGCCCGAGCTCGACAAGCTCCGCTGGCTGGGGCTCTTCGAGGACGAGCCGATCGGCATGACCCGCGGGACGCCCGCGCAGGTCCTCCAGAAGAAGCTGGAGGAGAAGTGGGCCATGGCCGACGACGACCAGGACATGATCGCCATGCTCCACCTGACGGAGTACGAGAAGGCGGACGGCACCCGCGAGGTGCTCCAGTCGTCCATGGTCTGCCAGGGCGACGACGGCGAGCGGACCGCCATGGCCAAGACGGTCGGGCTCCCGCTCGGGATCGGCGCGATGCGCGTCCTCGACGGCACGATCAAGCGACGCGGAATCGTGATCCCGACCTTGAGTGACGTCTACGAGCCGGTCCTGGCCGAGCTCCGCCAGCACGGGATCGAGTTCAAGGAAGAGATCAAGCCGGCTTGAGCGCCGCCGCGCCCTAGTCCACGTAAAGCTTGCGCGCGCTCAGGAGCATCTCCGCCGCCAGCCGAACCTCGCGCTCGTCGCGCTCGAGCGCTGGCTGGACCAGCGCCGGGTCGAAGTCGCCGCCCGTCATGTGCAGCGCGGCCTCGGCCGCGTGGCGGGAGCGGAGGAAGAACGCGTCCACGGGTGGGTCGCCGAAGGTCCGCCGAAGCAGGGCGGGAGCGTGCGCCTTGGCCGCGGGCCCGAGCTCGGTCAGGGCCTGGAGGGTCGTCTTCAGGAGCTCGTAGTCGCGCGGCTCGGCCTCGCGGGGGATCTGCTCCAGCTGGCGCGCGATCGCGGCGACCGCGGCGGGGGTTCCCATTCGCGCGAGCGCGAGCAGGGCGTCGCGGCGCTGGTCTGCGGGGCGCTCCTCGGAGCCGAGCCACGCGATCAGGTCCTCGCAGGCGGGGGCCGCGGCCGGGCCGGCTCCGCCCAGGACGCGGATCGCGCGGTGGTGGCGGATCCGATCGTGGTGCTCCTCGCTGGCGAGGATGCGCCGCAGCTCGGGGAGGGCCGGCGCCGCCGCGGGGCCCATGAGCGAGAGCGCCTGGCAGGCGTAGTGGTCGGCCATCAGCGTCGGGCGCTCGCGCAGGTCCTCGAGCAGGGGGGGCAGCGCGCCCTCGCCCATTTGAGCCAGGGCATAGATCGCCAGCGGCGGGACCTCCATTCCGTCGCCCCGGCGCTCGGCGTAGCGCAGCAGCTGGATCACCTCGGGCGCGGCCGGAGCGGCCGCGGGTCCCAGCCGCGCGAGCGCGTAGAGCGCGGCGAGGTGCTCGCCCTCGCGGTTGCGGAGGGCCTTGGTCCAGCCGCTGAGGGAGCGCCCCAGGACCGCTGGCTCCTGGCTGACCGCGACGCTGCCCAGGGCTGAGAGCGCGGCCAGCGCGCCCAGCCCGAGCGCGCTCGAGGCGCAGCGGCGGACCTGGAGCGGCGAGTCATGGGCCTCCTCGTTGGGCGCCGCGGCGCGCAGGGCTCGCGCAGCCAGGAGAGAGGCGCCGCACCAGCTGAGCAGGGTCAGACAGCGCAGAGCGATCACGACGCCGGTGGCGCTGAAGGTGTCGATCCAGCTGGTGAGGGGCACCCAGGTCCAACTCGCCCCGGCGAAGGCCAGTCCGCCCAGGGCGAAGAGGGTCAGCGCCAGGGCGAACACGCGCAGCCGCTCGAGCCAGGCCTTGTCGCTCCGGGGGCTGGCGGCTGGCGACCAGAGCGCGGCCAGCAGGAGCAGGGTCAACCCCAGGCCCAGACCGAGCGGGCGGGCGATCAGGAGCAGCTCGAGCGCGCGCGGGGAGCTGACCCGAGGACCGACCATGCGGCGGCGGTCGTAGCGCCAACCGTCCTGGGCGACGCTCCCGCCGCCCAGCAGGAAGGCCACCAGTCCGAAGCGTTGCTGACCCGGGCGAGCCGGCACGAGCAGGTCGTCCCCGCGGCCTTGCTGGTCGACTCCGTCCGGCCCGAGCGAGTAGATCTTGGTCCGGGCCAGGCGACCGCCGTCCCAGGGGCCGGCCGGCCAGTCCTGTCCGGCGCGGAAGCCGAGGCGCCAGCGCTCGCCCCAGGGGTCACGCGAGCTGCGCTCGCTCCCGCCGCCCTCGTCTGGCGCCAAGGTGATCCGGATCGCGCTCCCGAGCGCCGCGCTCGGGTCGCGGTGGTAGGCCAAGGCCACCCCCAGTTCGGGCGAGAGCCAGCGGGTCAGGGTCGGCGCGAGCAGCCCGCTCAGCGCGCAGAGCAAGGCCAGCGCCACCAGCGCGCGGCTCAGCCGCGGCCAGCCACGCACCCAGCCGCCCATCCAGTTCGCTCGACCCATGACTCCTCCTCGAGACGGAGGAGAGGGTAGGGGCTGGCTCTCGTCGCTCAAACGAAGACGATCTGCGAGGCTCGATAAGCGCAGCTAATCGAGCCGCGGGGCCTCAGCCCCGGGGTCTCGGTCTCAGCCATTGCTGGAGAGACGGTGGCGCTCGCCGATGCCCCAGTAGAGCGCGCCGACGGCGACGCCCTCTTCGGGGCTGATCCCGCGCTCGGGCTTCCGCCCGACCTCGTCGCTGATCATGCGCCGCACGGCGGGGGTCCGTGAGCCGCCGCCCATCAGGATCAAGGCGTCGACGTCCTTCCAGCTGGAGATCCCGGCCTGTTCGCGTACCTCGTTGGCGAGCTCGCGCGCGCCCTCGAGCAGCTTCTTGCCCGCCTTCTCGAGCCCGGCTCGCGTGAAGCCGACCTTGAGCGTCTTGCCCTCGCAGCTGACGGTCACCGTGCAGCTCGGGCGCTGGCTGAGGGCGCGCTTGGCGTCCTCGGCTCGCTGGCGCAGGTCGAGGGCCGAGCCCGCGTTCTCGAGGGGGTCGATGTCGAACTTCTTCTTGAACACCCGGGCCGCCTCGTTGGCGATCAGGGCGTCCCAGGCAGCCGAGCCGAGCCCGCGCCGCGAGGCGCGCGCCATGACCTCGATGTCGCCCGAGGCGCAGCGCACGATCCCCACGCCCAGGGCCGCGTGGCCGTGGTCGAACACGAGCGCCTGGCGCGGCTGGAGGTCGGGCAGGCGGAGCGAGTAGGGCACCGCGGCCGCGAGGGCCTCTTCGGTGATCCCGACCAGCACCAGGCCGGTCTCGGCGACCGCGCCCTTGAGCCGGTCGAGCTGCTCCTCGCCGTACCACGCCGGCGAGGCGAGGGCCACGTGGGTCGGGCGGGCGCCGGCCTGCTCCTCGGCGTCGCGGACGAGGCGCTCGATGAAGATCGCGAGCACGTCCTCGGCGTCGAGCTCCGAGCCGTCCTTCTCGTACTGGAAGTCGGGGTCGGAGAGCATCTCCTTGAGGTTGGCGATGGCGCGGTCCGGCGCCGAGGGCGCCATTTGACGCGCCTCGCGGCCGACGAGCCGCTCGCCGTCTTCGTCGAAGAAGACCTGGGCGGGGGTGGCGAGGTCGTCCTCCTGGTTGGGGACGATCTCGTGCCGGCCGTCGGCGTCGAAGCGAGCCACGACGGCCTTGGCGGCGCCGATGTCGATCCCGATCAGCCCGACCTGGAGCGTGCCCATGTCGGGCAGCTCGAAGTTGGTCTCCTCCCCGCGGGCCTCGGCGAGGGCGCGCCCGATCGCGTGGGCGTCGAGGACGACCTGGTCCTCGGCCTGGCCGACGTAGATCCCGCCCGGCGGGGTGTCGTCGTCCATGGCCCCGCCCGGCGCACCGCCGAAGCCGCCTGGGGCGGCGCCGAAGCTGGTGTCGAAGCCGAGGGCGTCGAACTCCTCGTCGGCGGAGTTCATCATGTCGGCGGTGTCGAACACCCCCGTCTCCTCGGCGCCGATATCGGTGGGCTCGTCGTCGTGCATCACGACGCCGTCCGCGCTCACCTGAGGGATCTTCAAGCCCGTGGCCGTCTCGTCGACCGCGCCGTCGAGATCGTAGTCCTCTGCCGGGGGCACCGGCTGATCGAGGGCTGAAGCCACGGGGTCATCGTCCGCGAAGGGATCCTCGCCGGAAGCCGCTTGAGAAGCGGCCTCGTCGGCGGGCTCGGTCGGGACGGTCTCTTCGTCGGGGGAAGGGCTCACTCTCTCCTCGGATCGACGTGCGGACTCATGATACGAGGTCCCAGGCAGAATCTCACCCCGTCAGGCCCCCTCTTCAAGAAGGTCCGGCCCCTCGCCGTCTGGGGCCTCCTGGGCGTCCATTTCAGCCTCCCGGGCCCGGGCCGCGCGGGCGGCGATCAGGGCGTCCAAGCTGGGCTGCTCCATGTCGCTGGATTCCGGTTCCGCCGCCCCAGGTTCCGGCTCGGATTCGGACTCGGGCTCGGGCTCGAACGCCTCGGACTCGGACTCGGGCTCGGACGCTTCGGACTCGGACTCGGGCTCGGACGCTTCGGACTCGGACTCGGCCGCTTCGGACTCGGACGCTTCGGACTCGGCCGCTTCGGACTCGGACGCTTCGGACTCAGCGCTCCGCTCCCGCTTCGGCAAGGCCGCGACCAGCTCGGAGACGCGCTCGGGCTCAGGCAGCCGCTCCAGGATCGGCTCGAGGTCGGCGAGCAGCTCCGCGGCGTCCGCGTAGCGGCGCTCGCGCCGGGAGAAGCAGCGCGCGAAGAGCTCGTCCACGCCCCCGGGCAGGTCCTCGACGAAGTCGCTCGGCTTGTCCCCGGGCTCGGGCAGGGTCCCCGTCAGGGCCTCGAAGAGGCAGAGCCCGAAGGTGTAGACGTCGCTGCGCGCGTCCGGGCGCTCTCCCTGACGCTGCTCGGGCGACATGTAGGCCAGGGTCCCCGCCGGGCCTTCCTGGGTGAAGCGCAGCGAGTGCGCCACCGCGCGCGGGTCCTCGCGCTCGCGGCTGAGGGCGAGGTCGAAGTCGGTCAGCTTGACCGCGCCGGCCTCGCCGAGGAGCACGTTCTCGGGCTTGAGGTCGAGGTGGGCCAGGCCCGCCGCGTGGACGTCGCGGAGGGCCGCCGCGATCTCACCCAGCAGCGCCAGCGCCGTGGCGGGCGGCAGGCGGCGCTCCTCGAGGAGGTCGCGCAGGGTGGCCCCCTCGACCAGCTCGAGCACCACGTAGGGCGGGTCGTGAGCCAGCTCGACCGCGAGAGGCTGCACGATCCGCTCGCTCTGGACCTTGGCCTGCAGCTCGGCCAGGCGCCGCAGGCGCTCTACGTCCTCGGGGCCGCGCGCGATCTTGACCGCCACCTCCTGCAGCGCGCGGAACACCTCGCCGAACCCGCCCTCGCCCAGCTTCTCGGCCAGCACGTAGGGGCCGAGCTTGCGCCCGACGTTCAACTGGCCGAGGTCGGCGGCCAGCTGCTCGGGGGAGCGAAGGAGCGCGGGGGGAGCCTGCGCGACCTCGGGCGGACGAGCCTCGCTGGCCTCGGCGACCTTGGCCTCGACGGCGGCCTCGCCCTCGGGGAGGGCCAGCCGGCGACGGGCCTCGAGCAGGATCTGCTCGAACACCTCCCAGGGCAGGTCCTGCTCCTCGGCGTCGTCCTCGACGACGCGCAGGCGCTCGCGCGCGAGGGCCTGGACCTCTGGGTCGTTGTGGGACTCGGGCCGGGCCACGTATTCGCGCCGGTAGCGGCGGTAGACCTCGCGGGCCTCCGCTCTCCGCTCCATGGCCTCGAAGGTCAGGCCCAGGTAGAGCAGCGCGTGCTCGCGAGCGGGCGCGTCGAGGCGCTGGGTGTGGACCAGGCGCTGGAAGATCGGCAGCGCCTCCTCCAGGCGCCGCGCCTCCAGCATGTCGCGCCCGTCGCGCAGGCCGAACCAGCGCGAGGCCGGCGTTCCGAGGCGGTCCTCGCGTTCGGCCAGGAACTCCTGCCAGGGGCTGAGGCCGGTGATATCCAGGACGGCCATCTCGGCCAGCCGCTCCTTGACCACCTCGCTCCGCTCGGTGTCCTTGGGGAGCCGCGACTCGGACATGTAGGTCTTGTAGGCCCGCTCGGCCTCCAGGGTCCGCCCCAGCTGCTCGAGGGTCTGGCCGAGCAGGTAGAGCCCCTCCTCCCGGGCCGGGGTGGTGGGACCCTCGATCAGGTCACCCAGGGTCATCACCGCGCGATCCAGCTGCCCCGCGGCGAGCTCCTGCTTGCCTTTGGCCAGGATGCGATCGATCCGCTCCACGGCTTGGCGGTTCGCGATCAACGTCGCGACCACCGTCGAGATCGTGACCACCAAGGCCAGGACGAAGATCAGCGGACCCATGGCGGCATTCTAGCCGCCTTCGGTCACCACGATCTCGGCCGCGAGCGGGCGAAGATCGTCGCGAGAGCGGCGGCTAGATCAGCCCGCTCGGTCGGCGCGCGGGTGGCCTGCGAGCCTTGGCGGGCAGTGTTCGGGTCGGCGTCCAAGAGGTCTGCTGGTCCTCCCCGGCTAGGGGCAGCTGCCCACGTGAGCGGCCACGCGGGCGGCCGCCTCGCTCGCCGCCTCGAGGCTGGCGCGCAGGCCCGCGCCGCTGCCCCAGCGAGCCAGGAAGGCCCCCGCGAAGGCGTCGCCGCAGCCGGTCGTGTCGAGGACCTCGCCGCCGGGGACGGGCGCGGCGGGGACCCGAGCCTCTTCGTCGCGGAGCACGCCGCAGGCTCCCGCGCGGCCGAAGGTCGCGATCAGGGCGCGCGCCGGGTCGGCCCTGGCCCACTCCCTGAGCGCGGGGAGGCGAGGGTGGTCGAGGTCGACGCCGCAGAACACGACCTCGGCGCGCTCCAGGACCCAGGCCTCCTCTGCGGGGGAGAGCTCGCCCAGGTCCATCAGGTCGCAGGCCAGGTTGGCTCCAGCCGCGGCGGCCTCGTGAGCCCAGGGGAGGGTGCTGGGGAAGAGCGGCAGGTAGACCCGCGTCGCGCTCGCTAGTCGCGCCCGCAGCTCCCCAGGCGGCTGATAGTCACTGAGGACCCCGGGTCGATAGCCGCGCAGCTCGCGCTCGCCGCCCGCGAGCAGCCGGATCGGTTGGCGAGGCGAAGGCCCCGCCAGGGAGACCAGCGCGCTGGCGTCCACCCCCTCCCGCACGAGCCGCGCGCGCAGCGGCGCGCCGTCCTCGCCCAGCGCGCCAGCGACGGCGACTCGCAGCCCGCGTCCCTCGCGGACGGCCGCGACCGCGACGTTCAGGGCGCAGCCGCCGGCGCGGGCGACCCCGTCGGGGTAGTCGTCGTAGCCAACGTCTCCCCACACCAGGAGGTCGTCCATGCGCGCAGGATACCCAGAAAGAGAAACGGCTCGCTCCGGTTGGAGCGAGCCGTTCTCGGTGGGCGCTACCCCACTTTCCCCC
>CALDQK010000670.1 GCA_937911525.1 uncultured bacterium | reverse complement strand
GGGGGCGGCGACACCGAGCTGCTCGAGGTGCTCGAGCCGGTGCTCGACGCCGGCGTGGTGCCGACCCCGGTCAAGGCCAACCTGCGCGGCCAGCTGGAGTGGGTCGGCCTCAACACGGCCCCTGAGGAGCGCCAGAAGGTCGAGCTGAAGCTGTTTCAGATCCTCTGGCAGGCGGGCCTGATCGACCGCGACTTCGCGACCGAGCCGAGCTGCGCGCTGCACCGCCCCAGCGCCTTCTTGATCAAGCGCCTGCGCGCCCACGGCCTGATCGAGATCCAGCGCTTCGAGGGAGCCAACGACGTCGACGCCTTCCGCGAGCACCTGCGCACCTTCGGCAAGGAGTCCGCGAGCCTGGCCTGGGCCTTCATGCCCAGCCGGGGCGGGCCCGACCCGGTCGAGGTCCGCCGCCCGCTGGTGCTGGTGCGCGAGCGGCGCCTCCAGCCTGCGGTCCTGATGCGCGGGGTCCAGCACGATGACGAGGAGGTGGTGGCCTTCGACCGCGCCCTGTTCGAGGTCCTGGACCGGCTGCGCAACTGGGCCGACGGTTTAGGTCAGCTCGCGCTGCCGCACTTCGAGGACAAGCAGCGCTCGCTCTTCGAGCGGATGCAGAAGCGGATCGACACGGTGCGCAGCCAAATGGCGGACGCCGCGCGGACGGGCGGGCAGGTCCTCCCGCCCGAGACCGCGCGCCGCGACCTGCTCAAGTTCGTGATCGACCAGGTGCACCGGATCGAGGACGCCCTGGCCCTCCTGCCCGGTCGCGAGCTGCGCGACGCCTACGGCGAGCTGGTGTTCAAGGACATCGTGTTCCGCGGCGCGGGGCCCTACTTGAGCAAGCACTTCGGGATCAACATCGACACCGAGGTCGTCGAGGGCGCCGACAGCCAGGGGCTCGTGGGCCGCTTCCAGAAGGAGCCCGGCGGCCCGCGCCCGCGCAGCAAGACGACCAAGATCTACTCGGTGGTCGTGCCCTGCTACACCCAGGACGGGGTCTCGATCCGTCCCGCCTCGGTGCGCCTCGGCAGCTACGAGTAGCTCAGAGCCCCAAGAGCGCGTCGAGGCCACCGAAGCCCTCGGCCCCGCAGACGTCGCGGTGGCAGCGGAAGCAGGTCCCAGCGACCTCGAGCTCGCAGCTCGGGCACGTGAAGTGGAGCCCCGGGTGCCCGCACACGCCACAAGGAGAGGACTCTCGCGGCGCCTCGCTCGCCGGGGGCGGCGGCGTCAGCTCGTCGCGCTCCGGCCAGTAGAGCGCTAGTCCCTCCGCGGCGAAGAGCTCGCCCAGGGGCCCGTGGATCGGCGCCAGCTCCCCTGAGGGCTCCTGCTCGATCCGGACCCGATCGAGCTGACAGGTCACGCGGACCGTGGCGCCTTCACCCCGCCACAGCGCGACGCCCTCGGACTCCTCGAAGCCTGCGAGCGCGAGGACTCGCCCCAACAGGACGTCGGGGGCTACGAGCAGCTCGGCATCGTCGCAGCGGACCTGATCCAGGATCCCCCGGGCCGCGGCGGTCGTCTCGGCCTCGAGAGCGTAGTAGCAGAGCCGCTTCATGTTTCCTCCAGCTCGACCCCTGTAACCCGCGGGTGCCGCGGGGTTACGGGTCGCTGAGCTCAGTCCGCGGTGGCGCTTGGCGAGCAGCGAGGGCAGCGGGTCGCTTGGACCAGGCAGGCGGCTGCTCGGGGTCGAGGTCGTGGGGGCCGTAGGGCTGGCCCAGCTGGCCGGGCGCCCAGCGGGGCGTCCAGCCCTCGGGGAAGCCCGGGCGCGGCCGGCGCTCGCGCTCGCCTTCGCAGCGGCGCAGGCTGTGATCGGCCAGCTCGAGCAGCTCGTGCTCGAGGTGGAGCCGGATCGCCTCTAGCTCCTCGGCGTCGGCCTCGGGCGGGACCCAGTAGGGGCCCAGCGCGTATTGCTGCAAGGTCCCGAAGGGGAGCGGGATCGCGGTCCGGTCCCAGGTCGGCGTGCGCAGATTGCGCGAGAACCAGGTCCGCACCAGGTAGATCGGCGCGCCGCACTCGCGCGCGATCACGAGCCCCCCGCTCTTCATTCGGTATGCCGGACCCCGCGAGCCGTCCACGGTCAGGCCGTAGAGGCAGCGCGGCGCTCGGTCCATGTACTTGATCAGGTCGGGCAAGACCTGGCGCCGGCGCGTGCCCTTGGAGGAGCCGCCGCGGAACACCTTGCAGCCGCAGACCTCGAGCATGCGCGTGATCACTCGCCCGAAGTTGCTCGTGCTCGCCAGGGCGTCGCCTCCCAAGGGCCCGTAGGCGAAGGCGGAGGGGAAGACCTCTTCGTGCCACATCATGGTCACCACTCCGCCGTGCGACTCGAGGGCGGAGAGGATCGGCTCGCGCAGCTGGTCGTCGTGGCGGACGCTCTTCCAGAGCAGCCAGCAGTAGACGTAGTAGACGTAGGGGAAGATCCAGGCCACCAGGCCGACCAGGTGCCAGGAGAGCCAGCCGCGCAGGCGCCGCCGGGGACTCCTGGAGGGGCGACGGCGGTGCTCCGCGTCGTAGCCGCTGCCCTCTGGACCCGACGCCGAGGGGTCCTCCGCGGCCGGGGTGTTGACACGATCTTCACCCGCCATGAGGCGACGCTAGGCGCTCTGAGGCCGCAGCCCCAGGGGCAAGGCGAAATCGGTCTCGATCAGTCGGTGACGTCGCGCCGGGAGAGGACGAGCGAGGTCAGCCCGAAGCAGGCGCCCGCCCACACCAGGGGCACCGCGACCGCCTCGATCAAGCGGGCCGGCGCGATCTTGCGGCTGGTGCCCGAATACTGGTTGGCGAAGTCCTCCACGATCACGAAGGGCTGCTTGAGGTAGGTCACGTAGAGCCCCCACTTCGCCGCGTCGGAGAGCTCGGCCGCTGCGGTGAGCACGAAGAAGGCGGCCACCGCGACGCCGGTCGCGTAGCCCGGGTGGTCGAAGAGGGTCGAGATCATGACCCCCATCGCCGTCAGGGCGAGCAGCGGGACCAGGCTCAGGCCGATCGCCAGGTAGACGTAGCCGCACATGTCGCCGAAGGCGTGGACCAGGCGGTCGGGGTAGTCGGGGTCGACCACGTCGTAGAGGCCCTGGCTGAGCTCGGCGCCGAGGGCCGCGGCCAGCACGGCCGCGATCAGGAGCGCGGCGCCGTAGCTCCACAGGGTGAGCACCTTGGCCGCCAGGAGCTCGAAGCGCCGCAGGGGCCGGACCATCAGCGCCCGCAGGGTGCCCTGGGCGCGCTCCTCCGCCACGGCCGAGCCGGCCAGGATCAGGACCGCCAGGGTCAGGAAGATCCGGGTCGTGTTGACCGAGCCCGCCAAGGCCGTCCAGCCGCTGGCGAAGCGGTCCTGGGTCGGCGCGCTGGACTCGCTCAGGGACTTGGCCGTGTCGACGACCTTGCCCAGCTGGGGGGCGATCAGCGCGAGCAGGATCACCAGCGCGAAGGCCACCAGGGGCAGCTTGCGCGCCAGCAGCTTGCGCCACTCGAAGCGGTAGAGGAGCCACAGCCGCCCGATCACGACTTGACCTCCTCGTCGGTCCGGTAGCCGGCCTCGGCCGTGCCGCCCGTCAGCTCGGCGAAGAGGTCCTCGAGGCTGAGCTTGCGCGGGATCAGGGCCGAGACCTCGCACTCGGCCTCGATCAGGGCCCGCGCGAGGGGGGCGCAGTCGTCGGGGCTCTGGAGCTCGACGTCCCAGGCTCCCTGACCCTCGGCGCTGAAGCGCTGCACGCGCTCGCTCTCGGCGAGGACCGCCTCGACCTCGCCGGTGGCGTGCAGCTCGATCCGCTGGCCCTGGGGGTCGAGCAGCTCGCTGACCGCGCCCTCGGCCAGGGTCTGGCCCTCGCGCAGGATCGCGACGCGGTCGCAGATCAGCTCGATCTCGTGCAGGACGTGGCTCGAGATCAGGATCGTCTTGCCCTCCTTGGCCAGGCGACGGATCAGGTCGCGGACCAGCACGATCGCGGGCGGATCCAAGCCGTTGAGGGGCTCGTCGAGGACGAGGAACTCGGGGTCGTGCAGGATCGCCCCGGCCAGGCCCAGGCGCTGCCGCATGCCCGTCGAGTAGCCCTTGAAGCGGTCCTTGCCGCGCTGGGCCAAGCCGACCCACTCCAGGCAGGTCTGGACCCGCTCCTCGCTCGCGCCCCCGGCCAGGCGACCGAGCCAGCGCAGGTTGTCCAGCCCGCTCAGGTAGGGGTAGAAGGTCGGGCCTTCGATCAGGCAGCCCACCCGGCGCAGGAGCTCCAGGCGCTTGCTCTGGAGCGGCTCGCCGAAGATGCGGACCTCGCCCGAGGTGGGTCGAATCAGCCCCAGCACGCAGCGGAGGGTGGTCGACTTGCCCGCGCCGTTGGGGCCGAGGAGCCCGTAGATCATCCCCCGCGGGACGGCCAGATCGAGCCCGCGCAGGGCGTGATGCTGGCCGAACACCTTGACCAGGGCGCGCGCTTGGAGGACGGGAGCGGACTCGTTCACGGGCCGGATCTTAAGGGCTCACCCGCCCTGTCATCCCCTCGACGCGTGCATACAATCGCCCCCCCTCAGGAGGGAGAAGCACCCATGGCCCACGATCACGACCACTCGCACGGCCCCCTAGAGCCCCCGGCCCAGGCCGCGGAAGGCAACGTCGTCGTCGCGATGTTGGCAGGCCTCTTGATCGCCGGCGGCTCGCTGGTCCTCGGCGCGGCCAAGGCGCAGCAGCCTCACGGCGGCGCGCACGGCGGCGGACACGGAGACCATCACGTCACCGCGCCCGTCGCGCGCGGGCGCAAGGCCGCGATCGCGACCGCCGCCCCCGAGGCCAGCCAGGCCGGCCTCGACGTCATGAGCCGGGGCGGTAACGCCTTCGACGCGCTCGTCAGCTCCAGCTTCGTGGTCTCGGTGGTGCGTCCCCAGAGCACGGGGATCGGCGGCGGCGGCTTCGTCGTCTACCACGACGCCGCGCGCCAGCAGGAGGGCGCGATCGACGGGCGCGAGGTCGCCCCCGAGACCGCGCACCCCGACATGTTCATCGACCCCCGCACGGGCAAGCTGCTCGAGGGGCGTCACAGCGACTACTTCCGCGGGCCCCGCTCGGCGGGCGTCCCGGGCCTGGTCGCGATGCTCTACGAGGTCTACCAGACCCTCGGCAGCAAGAAGATCAGCTGGAGCGAGCTGCTCCAGCCCGCGATCGGCTACGCCCGCGACGGCTTCAAGGTCACGCCGGGCCTCTCGCGCCAGATCAAGAAGTATCGCGAGGTCCTCGAGCGCTACCCCGCGTCGGCCGCGGTGTTCCTCCCCAACGGGAAGGTCCCCCAGCCCGGCTCGACCCTCCGCCAGCCCGACCTGGCCAAGACCCTGAGCGAGATCGCCAGCAAGGGCGCCGACGGCTTCTACGGCGGCTGGGTCGCCCGAGAGATCGTCGACAGCGCCAACGCCGAGTTCGTCGAGACGACCGCGGTGTTCAGCGAGGCCGACTTCGCCAACTACCAGGTCGGTCGGCCCGAGGTCGTCCGCGGCAGCTACCGCGGCCACAGCGTGGTCTCCTTCCCGCCCCCCTCCTCGGGCGGCGTGCACCTGATCCAGATGCTCAACATCCTCTCGGGCTACGACCTGGCCAAGCTGGGCCACAACAGCGAGCAGCACGTGCACTACCTGGCCGAGGCGATGCGCCTGGCCTACGCCGACCGCATGGAGCTGCTGGCCGACCCGGCCTTCGCCGACGTCCCCACCAAGAAGCTGATCGACCCGGCCTACGCCGACAAGCTGCGCGCCACGATCGACTCCCACCAGGCAGGCAAGTCGACCCAGGTCCAGGGCGGCGCCCTGCTCGGCGACGACACCACGCACATCTCGATCGTCGACAACCAGGGCAACGCGGTCGCCTCGACCCAGACGATCAACACCGGCCTGGGCTCGTGCTTCGTGGCCGGCAAGTCGGGCGTCCTGCTCAACAACGAGATGAACGACTTCACGGGTCACCCCGACGCCCCCAACGCGTTCGGGGCGCGCCAGAGCGCCAAGAACCTGCCCGAGAAGGGCAAGCGTCCGCTGAGCAGCATGACCCCGACCTTGGTCTTCGACGCCCAGAACAAGGTCAAGGCCGTCGTCGGCACCCCCGGCGGGACCAAGATCATCACGACCGTGCTGCAGATCGTGAGCAACCTGATCGACTTCCAGCACAGCCCCGACCACGCCATGTCGGCGCCCCGCGTTCACCACCAGCACCTGCCGGACGTGCTCTACCTCGAGAGCGGCCTGTCCGGCGTACGGCGCGGCCTGGCCGGTCGCGGCCACAAGGTCAAGCTGCTGAGCAAGGAGCGGGCGATCTGCAACGCGCAGATCGTCGTGATCGAGGCCGGCGGCGAGCGGGTGGCGGTCTCCGACCCCCGCGGCACCGGCAAGCCCGCCGCCGAGTAGAGCTCCCTCGCGGGTCCAGCATGAGAGCGCCGGGGCGATCGCCTCGGCGCTCTCTGCGTGTGGGCGGGGTAGGTCGCTGGCCGAGCGGCTGGCCGAAGCGGAGGTGTTCTCGCGGCCCCCCGACCAGCTGATCGTGCACGAGTACGAGCCGGGCCAGGGGATCTCGGCGCACGTCGACGCGCCCGC
Organism: uncultured bacterium; assembly: GCA_937911525.1. GTDB lineage: Bacteria > Planctomycetota > J058 > J058 > J058 > NORP233. The sequence goes on along the minus strand of CALDQK010000670.1, from coordinate 3,127 downwards.
CTTTGGGTCCGTGATCGCCTCCCTCTCCCTCGGCTCGGCGGTCGAGGTCGAGCTGCGTTGGCGAGAGCTGCGCGTCCAGCGCCTGATCGCCCCCGGCAGCCTGCTGATCCTGAGCGGACTGGCTCGCTCCCGCTTCACCCACGCGATCCCAGCTCGCAAGAGCGATCCGCTGCCCGAGGGCGGGCGTCAGCAGCGGGGGCGGCGCGTCTCGCTCACCTTTCGCACCGTGACGCGCTGACAGCCTCGGGGAGCGCTGGCGTCGATCCAGCATGAGCCAGCGCCTGAACCAGGTCTCCGCCCAGCTGGCGGGGGACCTCGCCACCACCGCCGACAACCTCCGCCGCGCGCTGCTGCGCGTGGACATCGAGCTGACCTATGACCGGGCCGGCGTGGCAGCGCTCGACGACTACCTCCAGCGCAACGCGCCCCACTGGAGCGAGGACGAGGTCGATCAGGTCGCCCTGGTGGCGGGCTGCTTCCTGGGCGAGTGCCTGATCCGCACGATCCCCGGCGCCCGCTGGGGTCGCGAGGGCGAGGACGGCCCCTACGCGGTCTTGCTCCCGGGCGAGATCGGCGCGGCCCTGCCCGGGAACAAGGTCCACAAGCAGGCCTCGGCCGGTCGGGGCGACAGTGTGCTCTCGTTCTTCGACGTGATGCACGCCGTGGTCGCGGCCGGCGGCGTCGAAGGGCTCTCGGCCTAGGTCGACGAATTCACCAGCCTCGTTCTCGGCTGGCGAATTCGTCGGACTGCGCCTTTGTTTCCTCAGACAGAGTGTCATTCCCTCGCTGCGCTCGGCGTGACACTCTGTCCCTGCGTCCTCGCTCGCCGAAACAAGTTTCGGACTCGCTCCGGTCCAGTCCCCAGGCTTCGCCTGGGGCTAGCCTGGCCCTGCTCCTCGCAAGCTCGGACTCGTGCAGGGTCCAGGCTAGGGGTTCTCTTCGCGGAGGTCCGCCAGGCGGGCCTCGTCGAAGCGACGCGTCCCCTCGAGCATCAGCGCGAGCAGGTTCTTGAAGAAGGTCCGCTCGACCGCGCCCGTCTCGGCCTCGAAGCTGAAGGTCCCCGCGCTCCAGCCGAGGAGCTGATAGATCACCTCCTCGGGGTCTTCGTCTGCGAGGCCTCGCTTGGGGTTGACCTGGTGGAGCTCCCCCTCGACGAAGCGCAGCTCGACGGCGCCCGCTCCGCTCTCCAGCACGACCCCGCCGCTGACGTTGGCCGAGCTGAGCGCTTGGAGCAGCATCTGCGGCGACATGGTGCTCAGCTCGCCCGACATCCCCGACTGGACCTGCTTGGCCAAGAGCTCATGGTTGTGGCGGATCCGCTCCACCAGGAGCTGGGCGAAGTAGATGTTCAGGCCGGGGTTCTGGACCAGGAGCGCGTGGAAGGGGCGCTTGTCGAGCACGAGCACCTTGACGTCTCCCAGCGCCTTGACCGTGGCCGACGCGCCCTGTCCCGTCAGGAGTGACATCTCCCCCACGCAGGAGCCGGCTCCCAGGGTCGCGACCACGGTGGCTGGCCCCTCTCCCTGCTGGACGCTGACCTCGAGCTCGCCCGCCTCGACCAGATAGAGGCGCTCGCCCTCCTGGCCCTGTTCGATCAGGACGTGTCCCGCGACCAGGGGAGTGGGCTGGAACATGTGGGCGATCCGCTCGATCGTGGCGCTCGGGAGCGGCGCCATGACCTCGAAGCCCTTCAGGACCTCGATCGTCTTCATCATCGCCGGGTCGTCGTCGGGCTCGCCGTCGAGCCCATAGGGCATGTGGACCAGCTCCAGCTCGGCGGCCCGGAAGTGGTTGCGGCAGGCGGTGCACACCAGGCGTTGGCTGGGCGAGGGGGCCTCGTTCAGCTCGAAGAGCACGTCCATTTGCTCCAGCGCCGCGAGGCCCTCGGCGAGGGCGCGGACGCAGAACGCGCCGCTGGACTCGCTCGCGACGAGGTGGCCGCCTTCGACCGCGGCGCAGGCGCCGACCTCCATCTCCGAGCACTGGCTGGAGGCCTTGGTGCAGAGGAGGCGGAAGGCGCGCACCTGCCGCTTGCCGAGGGTGTATCGCCCCGAGGAGCTGCGTGAAGACACGGGCGGTCTCTCCTGTGGGCTCCAAGCCTAAACGCTAGCGCTCGCCTCCCGATACACCGCGCGCAGGCGCTCTGCGACCACCGCCGCCGAGTAGCGCGCCTCGATCCGCGCCCGCCCGGCGGCAGCCAGGCGCGCCGCGAGCTCGGGATCGTCCCGCAGACGGCCCACCGCCGCCTGCAGGCCCACAGGATCGCTCGGCTCGACGAGGAGCCCGCTCACCTCGTGCGCGACGAGGTCGGTGTTGCCCGGGATTCGGCTGGCGACCACGACCCGCCCGGCCTGCATCGCGCCGAGCAGCGCGAAGGACAAGCCCTCCCACAGCGACGCCAGCGTGATCACGTCCGCGGCGGCGAACACGTCCTGGTCGTCGACCTGGCCGCAGACCTGCAGCGCGTCGATCCCGCGGGCCGCTGCCTCGACCTCGCCCCGCTGGGGGCCCTCGCCGCAGAGCTTCCAGCGCCCTCCGCGGTCGAGGGCGGCGGCGCGCACGAAGGTCAGCGGGTCCTTCTGAGCGGAGAGGCGCGAGAGCTGAGCCACCACGAAGGCCTCGGGGTCCCAGCCGAGGCGCGCGCGGGCCTCGGCGCGCGGCGGGAGCGGAGGCCGCTCGGGCGCCCAGTTGGGCACGCAGCGGACCTCGGCTTGGCCCGCCAGGCGTCGCAGCCCCTCGACCTGGCCCTCGGACACGGCCAGCCAGAGCAGGCCGGGGCGGGCCGCGGCGCGCAGGGCGCTCCGGTAGGCCGGCAGCAGGTAGCGTTGGCGAATGTCGATCGTCTGGGGGGTGAACACGACCCCGCGCTGGCCGGCGGCGCGCGCGACCAGGCTGCCGAAGAACCCTGCCTCCAGGGCGTGCAGGTGGAGGACGTCGGGCCGCAGCCGGCGGACCAGGCGCGGGAGCGCGCGCCAGGTCGCCCGCGGGAGCGCCTTGTTGCTCATCGCCACCGGCCAAGGCTCGGCCCCGGCGGCGGCGAGCTCCTCGGCGAGCCCCGTCAGGCGGGCGGGGGAGATCACCCCGTGCCGCAGCTCGGGCAGGAGGCGGACCACGCCCAGCACGTGTC
>CALDQK010000669.1 GCA_937911525.1 uncultured bacterium | reverse complement strand
CCTGGACCTGCGCCCGCCGCAGCCTGAGCTGCTTGCGCCCGCGCTGGAGGTCCCGCGCGGGGGGGACGCGACCCCGAGCGGGGCGCTGGGGCCAGAGCTTCGCCCGCCAGAAGAGCGAGCGATCGCTGCTGTCCTCGTAGATCCACTCGCCGATCAGGGTCGGCGCGGCTTCGTCACCGGCGAAGCGGGCGGGGCAGCCAGGGCACTCCAGGCTCAGGCCCGGCAGCTCGGCGTCGCAGCAGGGGCAGAGCAGCTCCTCGGCCCCGGTGCGGGGGTGACGGCACCAGGCAGCGCCGAAGAGGAGCGCGGCGTCGCTGGGCTCGACGACGCTCAGGTAGTCGTGCAGCACGCGCGGATCGTAGAAGCGGAAGGTCCGCTCCTGCGCGTCGTCGAGGCGCACTCGCAGCAGGTGCGTCAGCAGCCGGGCGACCTCTCGCGCGGGGGCCGGGGTCCGGAGCAGCGCTCCCCAGGCGGGCCCGAGCCGCTTGAGCAAGGAGCGCGGCCAGCGCTCCTCGGGGTCGAGCGCGACGAGGTAGGGCAGGTTGTGGCGCGTCTCGGTCGCGAAGCGCTCATAGAGGGAGAACACGCTGGCGTTGAACTTCTCGAGCGCGCCGAGCAGCCCAGGCAGGCACCCGGCGCGGACCAGGGCGTGGGTCTGGACGCCCGACTCGAGCGCCAAGGCGTTGAGTCCGGCCACCCGGTCTTCGCCGAGGGGGACGCGCTCGAGCACGACGGGGCCGCGGGGGGACTTGGGGTCGGTGGCCTCCGCCGCGGCGTTGCTCCAGCCTTCCCCGCCGTCGAGGAAGCGCAGCGTGCGGACCTCGGGCTCTGGGAGCACGAGCGTGCGCGTGTCGACCTCGAGGGTGAGCGACTCCTCGCCCTGGAACACGAGGATGCCCTCCAGGCGCTCGCCGTTGAAGAGCTCGAGCTCTACGGGTCGGAGGAGAGGTCGTCGCAGGTCGCCCACCAGAGCAGGTTACCCCCGCCGCTCAGCGATGGCTGCCCCCGTAGGTCAGCAGGCGCTCGACGACGCCGTCGTCGCTGCGCAGGCAGAAGCGCAGGCTGGCGAGCTCGAGCTCGGGCAGCCGGCGGCCGACGGTCTCGTCGCTGTCGATCCGGGCGTCGCTGGCGTTGGCGTCGCTGACGTCGTTGACCTGGACCACCCCGAAGTTCCCCTGCGGGAACTCGACCACGACCGCGTTCGTTCCTCCGCTGGCGAGGGAGCGAGCCCGGGCGTCGGCTTCGTCGGCGTTCACGTACCACTCGGCGTCGGCCTGGGCGATGAGCTCCTGGCCGAAGGTCGTGTAGCCCGCGTCCAGCTGACAGAGGTAGGTCCGTCGGCGCAGCTCGTGCGGTCGCTGGGGCCGCGTCCGGCCCACGATCGTGGAGTGCATCGAGCGCAGGTTCGTGCCCTCAGGAGGCAGGCTGCCGTCGAGGTGCCCGAGGAAGAAGTCCATCGTGGAGAAGGTGCGGCGCCCGTTGTGGTTGGGGTGAGGGTCGAAGAACTCGACCTCCGAGTCGCCGGCCTCGAGGATCACGACCCAGTGCTCGAAGCCCGAGGGGCCTCGCGGGCCAGCGGCCTCGGCGGCCTCGGAGTAAGGGAGCCCGTCGGTGTAGGAGCGGACCATCACCAGCAGCCCGCGCGGAGAGCTGCGCAGCTTCTCGCGCGCATAGGAGAGCCACTGCCCCTTGGCCTGCTCGCGGCGCTCCTCGGTCGAGATGTCGTAGGTCCGGCCGGTGTAGTCCCGCCAGGGCGTGCGCTTCTTGTCCCAGGAGCCGGCGAACTCGTTCAGGATCTCGACCATCTCGCCCGCGCTGGTGCCCGTCGCGTGGTTCGTGCTGGCGCTGGTGCCCCGGCGCATCTCCTCCGCCATGGCCTGGATCGTGGCGCCTGCGATCGACTGGCCGTTCTCGGTCGGCGCGCCGTTGGTCTGCTTGCCGCCGAAGCGGAGGAAGGCCGCGCAGGTCGGTCCGCAGTCCTGGTCGCCCTCGTCCTGGTGAATGTCCATCAGCGAGCGGATCGTCTCGCCCGAGTAGCGAATGTAGCCCTGCTGGTTCTCGTTCTCGCCGTCGCCGCCGGCGCGCGGGACGCGCGACTGGCGTTGCCCCTTGGCGTCGTGGATCCGCACGCTGAAGGACCAGGCGAGCTCGTGCTCGGCGCTGAACTGGTTGCCGGCCTCGCTCGTGAAGGTGCAGCGGATCGGGATCGGGACCCCCTCCTCGAGCCCGGACACGACGACCCGCTGGCCGTCCCCCTGGGGCTCGAGCTCGACCGCGCCGTTGTCGCACTCCCACACGTAGGTCCCCTGGGTCGGGGGCTCGGCGAGCGCGAGCAGGGTCGTGCGCCCCAGGAACCCGAGGGTCTGGGGCGGGTCGCCGTTGTCGCCGTGCTTGATCGCGAGCTCGACCTCTTCGACGAGGGGCGCGCCGCGTCCGCCCTCGAGCACGACCGTGGTCGGAGTGACCTCGACGGGCGGGTCGCCGCACTCGCAGGCCTTGGCGATCTTGGCGTAGAACTCGCCCTGGTCGTCGTGGCAGTCGGGCAAGGGCGGGAGCCGGTTCGCCTTGAACATGTAGAAGGTGACCCGGCGGTTGGCTTCGCAGGCCTCCTCGGTCTCGACGACGGGGTGCAGCTCGCCGACCGGCAGGTAGGCCGGGTCCATGAAGGCATCCGCCGGCAGCGAGACCTCGAAGCTCTTCATATAGAGCTCGTAGAGCTTCTTGCGCGTGTCCGGGCCCGCGATCCCGTCGTCGTCCAGGCCGTTGTCGGCCTGGAAGGCCTTGACGGCGGCCTGCGTCTTGGGCCCGTCCTTGCCGTCGACGACGCCGGGGCGATAGCCGAGCTGGACCAGGCAGGTCTGGACGACGTCGATCCCCCAGGACTCCTCGTTGTCGATCGAGACCCAGGCGTTGACGTCGGCGACCAGCAACCCGTGGGTCGCCTTCGCGCGCCGCTCGGAGAGGGACTTGTTGGCCGAGTCGCTGCCGACCTTGTCGGTGTGGCCGAAGGCGACGAGCTTGCCCTCGGCGCCCTTCTGGGCGTGCAGCTCGACGAGGGGCGGGAGCGCCTCGGCCGCGCGCGGGTGAATGAAGCTGTTCCCGAAGCGGAAGGTCATGCCGGGGAAGGCGCCGCAGCCGATCACCTCCCAGGGCTCGACGACCAGCGTGTATTCGTGGTCGGGGGCGAGGTCGAAGCCCTCGCGGACGCGAGAGAGGTCGGTGCCGTAGTCCTCGTCGGGCGGGACGACGGCGTCCTCTTCCTGCTCGGTCTCCGTGGAGTCGCTCACGCTCTAAGAGTAGCAGATGGGCACCCCCCGCCGCCTGGCTACAAGTGCTGGCGCAGCGGGCGCTTAGTCGGTTGAGGCCGAGAGCGCGACGCGGAAGCCGACTCCCATGTTGGTGTAGGCGCGCCCAGAGTGCGCCCGCGCGCAGGCGTTGCAGGTCGCAGGCTCGCTGTTCCACGCCCCCCCGCGGTGCACCCAGTCCAGCTCTGCGCTGCCCTTGGGCCGCGGATCGACCTTCGGCTCCGGGCTGTAGGGCAAGAAGGGGCTCGAGGTCCACTCCCACACGTTCCCGGACATGTCGAGGTGGCCGAAGGGGGAGCGGACCTGCGGGAAGCTGCCGCAGGGCGCCGTGTAGCGGAAGAGGTCCCGCCCGCTGGAGTTGGCCCGGTTGCGCACGCCCTCGGGGTCGTCGCCCCAGGGGAAGAGCAAGCCCTCGGGTCCGCGGGCGGCCCACTCCCACTCAGCCTCGCTCGGAAGCCGCAGGCCAGCCCAGCGGCAGTAGGCCAGCGCATCGTCCAGGGTGACGTGCGCGACCGGGTGCTTGAAGCGCTCGCCGGCGTCGGCCTCGGCTGGCGGGGGCGGCGGCGGGGGGTGATCCACGGCGTCGCAGAAGGCTCGATACTGGGCGCGGCTGACCTCGAGCTTGCCGAGGAAGAACCCGCGGCTGAGCGTGACTCGACTCGCCGGCTGTTCGTCCTGCTCGGAGAGGGCCGCGCCCGCCGGGCGCCCGAACTCGAAGCTCCCCGGCGGCACCCAGCGCAGCAGCGAGCCGCTCTTCTCGTGCAGGTAATCCCCCGCGACCTGGGTGAACGCGAGCCCCTCGGGGAGCGGGTAGGGCGGCTGCTCGCCCGCCGCGAGGGCGCGATACCAGGCGGGAACGGCCTCCCGGCGCACCTCGAGGACCTGGGCGGGAAGGGCCAGCCCCGCCGCGTCCTGGCCCGAGACCCGGACCTCGTTCAGGCCGGCGCGGAGGCGAACCTGGACCTCGAAGGGCTGGCCGCTCAAGGCGCGCAGCTCCTCCCTCCCGACCCGCAGGTCCACCCAGGGCCCGTCGTCCTCCACCCGACCACGGACGGTCAAGGTCTCGAGCCACGTGCGGCTGGGCAGCGGGTCGAGCTGGAGGACGGGCGGGGAGGGCGCCCGCGCTGCTGAGCCGCCCAGCAGAGCGTAGAGGGCGGCGGAGGCGAGGACCAGGCCCGAGCCGAGGAGGGCCGCCAGCGCGGGGGCGCGCCGGCGGTGCCTGCGCCAGGCGCGGGAGAAGCCGCTGCGCCGGCTGGCGGAGACGTCTCGCCCCTCGAGCCAGGCGCTCAGGTCGCGCGCGAAGGCCCCGGCGTCGGCGTAGCGGTCGCACGCCTCCTTCTCGAGCGCGGTCAGGACGACGTCCTCCAGGTCGGCGTCGATGCTGGGGTCGAGCTCTCGGGGCGGGGTCGGTCCGCGCATCATCACCTGCGCCTCCAGCTGGCGCAGCGTGTCCCCTTCGTAGGGGAACACCTCACAGAGGATCCGATAGAGCATCACGCCGAGGGCCCACACGTCGGCGGGGGGACCGATCGCCTTGCGCTCGCCCCGGAAGGTCTCGGGCGACATGAAGAAGGGCGTGCCGACCATGACCCCGCTGCGGGTCAAGCGCTCGAGGCCCTGCCCCGACGCCAGGCCGAAGTCGGCTACGCGGACCCGGCCGCGCAGGTCGACCAGCACGTTGTCCGGCTTGACGTCGCGGTGCACCACGCCCTGGCTGTGGGCGTAGCCGAGGGCCTCGGCGACGTCGCGCAGGAGGGCCACCTTCTCGCGCCGCTCGAGCCCTTCGCAGGCCTCGTCGAAGTCGCGCGCTCCCTCGACGAGCTCATAGGCCAGGTAGGGCAGCCCGTCGACCTCGCCAGCCGCGTGAACCCGCAAGATCCCTGGGTGGCGCAGGGACGCGGTGATCTGGCCTTCGCGCCGGAAGCGCTCGAGGGCCTTGGGGCGCAGGCGCTCTCCGCGGACCACCTTGAGCGCGAGGGGGCGCCTGGACTCGGGGTCTCGCGCGCGGAGGACGAAGCCCATTCCGCCCTGACCGAGCTCGCCGAGGAGCTCGAAGCGGGTCGCGAGGAGGCGGAGCATCTTGGGCTTGCTGAGCGGCTGCTCGAAGCGAGCGGAGTCATTGGGGTCCGAGACTGGAGGGGAGCCGGGGCCGGCCCAGCCGCGCGGTGGATCCTCTGCGCTCGAGCCCTGGAGGTAGCCCTGGCGGACCTCGGCCGCCGTCGCGTGGGAATCGAGCGGGAGCGACTCCGCGCTCGCGTGGCGGGTCTCTGCGTGGTCCGGGGAGAGCGCCGGCTCGTTGCGCGCGGAGCCGGAGCGGTCCGCGTGCGTCGGGTCCTCGCCCCTGGAAGCGGAAGCGCTCATGAAGGCATGCTCGCAGACCGTCGCTCGTGAGGGGAGGCGCGGGTAGTCTAGCCGCGTGCTCAGCCCCGCAGACGTGATCAGCGCCAAGCTCCTCGTCCAAATGGAGCTCGCCGACCCCGAGGCCGTCCGCGCCGCGATGCGCACCGTGGCGACGACTCCGGCCGGCGCGCCCGACGTGGTGGGGCAGCTCGAAGAGGAGGGCTTGCTCGCGCGGGAGCAGGCGGCGCGCGTCCGCCGCTTCGGGGCCATGTTCGAGCACGTGCGGCTCGAGGCGGTCTACCTGCGGACCGTCGAGTCCCGCCGGCCAGAGCTGGACTCCGGGGCGATCTCGGAGCTCCTGGCCAAGCTCGAGCTGAGCCGCTATCGCCGCCGCCTGGGGCAGGTCCTCATCGAAGCGCGCGCGCTGGCGAGCGAAGAGGCGCTCGAGATCGAGCGGCTGAGCCGCAACAAGCTCCAGCGCGAGGACCTGCGCGTGCTCGAGCGCTACCAGGGGGAGGACTTCGCGGGCGTCGCCCGCCCCTTGCTGCCCGTCCCCCGGGTGCACACCGGTGTGTTCCGCGTCACGACCCTCTTCCGCTCCAAGGACACCCTGCGGCGCGTCAAGAAGGCGCTGGTGCGCCTGGAGGAGGAGCGGCACTCGCTCGAGTCCCATGAGCCGGGCCTCGCCTCCTACACCGGCGCCGAGGCGGAGGAGCCGGAGCTCGAGCCCGAGGAGCTCGCGAATCACCGCGCGGCGACCACGAGCCGCTTCCGGGTGGAGGAGGTCGTCGGCGAGGGCGAAGACGAGGACCTCTCGGGTCGGGAGGCGATCGGGCTCTACGAGGTGGTCGAGTGCGTCGGGCAGGGTGGCATGGGCGCCGTCTACCTGGCCCGCGAGGAGGGGCTCGGCCCCATGGTCGCGGTCAAGGTGACCCACACCGAGCGGGCGGCCCCCGAGGACCTGGCCCGCTTCGAGCGTGAGGCCACCCTGATGGGCCGGGTGGAGCACGAGAAGGTCGTGCGTCTGATGGACCAGGGCCAGACCGAAGACGGACTGCGCTACATGGTCATGCCCTTCTACGCGGGCAAGGACCTCAAGGACGTGATCGACGAGGCCGAAGGCCTGCTGCCGATCGAGCGCACCCTCGACATCGCCTGCCAGCTCCTGGCGGGTCTCCAGGCCGTCCACGAGGCGGGCGTCGTGCACCGCGACCTCAAGCCCGAGAACCTGTTCGTGCTCGCCGGTGAGGAGGGCGAAGTGCGCCTGGTCGACTTCGGGATCGCGCGCCTCGCCGACCGCCCCCCGGCTGAGCCCGACGCCGAGCTCTTTCGCAGCCGCTCGGGCGTGATCAGCGGCTCGCCGGCCTACGTGGCGCCGGAGACGATCACAGGCGACCCCATCGACGCCCGGACGGACCTCTACAGCTTCGGGATCATGCTCTATCGCATGCTCACCGGCCGCTACCCGCTCTTCGCGGAGACGCCCTACGACTACCTGCGGGAGCACCTGGTGGGGGTTCCGCTGAGCCTCTTCCAGGGCCGCCGTGACGTCGGCTGGGACGAGGAGCTCGAACAGCTCGTCGCGAGCTTGCTCGCCAAGGAGCCCGCAGACCGGCCTGCCAGCGCAGCCTCGGTTCGAGACTGGCTGCTCGAGCACCGTGACGAGATCCTGGCAGCCGCGGCCCGAGGGCCTGCCGAAGAGGAAGAAGAGACCAAGAGCTTCTTCGATCGGCTCTTCAAGCGCTGATTCGGCCTCTCCCCAGGTTCTCCACATTCGACGGTGAGGCTGTGCAAGGACTTGGGCAGCCCTCCTGGAGTAAAGGAATTCCTTTGACGTGGAGAACGTGGATCCGTATCCTCTCCGCCCTGTAAGCCATTGAAGGAAGCGGGCTTACGGTAACAGGAAGGAAGGAACGGGTGGCCTATCGTTTCAGCGCGTCTGGGACCCTCGAGCTGACGGAGCGAACCGTCGAGACCGTCTGCGCAATCCTGGCGAACAAGCGAGTTCACCACGAGCGGCAGGGCACTACGGTCTCGATCAAGCACGACGAGAAGTCCAACGTCCCCTCTGGCTTCAAGGCGGAGGCCGCGTTCGAGGACATGGCCCCCTACGTCGAGGTCCCTCAGGCTCTGACGGTCTACAACGAGCTGGTCGGCGAGTACGAGCTCGGCTTCGTGGACGGGCGCCTGCGGACCGACGAGGCGACCCACATTTGGGCCATGGTCGAGAACGTGCCCACCCCGGACGACCTCGTCAACGAGCTGAAGGCCCGCGGCCTCGCCGCGCGCTCGCTCAAGCTCAAGGGGAGCCGCAAGAGCGGCCGGCGCGCGCGCGTGTTCGAGGTCCAGCCCGGCTCGGGCGGCCCTGGGGTGCGCGTCACGGTCAAGCGGCGCTTCTGGGACAGCTTCGACCTGCTCTCGGTCCCCGAGGTCTACGAGCCGCTCTGCCGCAAGTACCACATGGGCGCCGACAAGCTGCGGGACTCGCTCCGCAACGCCCCCTTCGGGCTCGAGGTGCGTAAGCCCGCCCTGGGGAACGCCTCCTCCGACATGATCTTCGACACCCTGCTGGAGGTGATCGAGGACCTGACCGACGGAATTCGCACCGACATCGGCTAGACGCAGCCGCACCGCGTTCGCTCGACGAGGGGGGGCCTTGGGCTCCCCCTCGCTTCGTTGGTTGGGGTGCGGTTGAACGAGGGGGCGCTCCGCGGTCATAGTGGGGTCGGGAGGCCTGTGATGATCCAACGAACCCTCTTGTGCGTGGCCGCGCTCATGGCCTGCGGGCCGCTCTACGCGCAGGACTTCGGTGCGCTCCGGGACAGCTACGAGCGGGTCAAGGACGAGCCCTTCTCCAAGCGCGCCGCAGCGCTCACGAACCTGGGCAAGAGCCAGACCAAGGAAGCCGCGGCCTACTTGGGGCGCCTCTACCAGGTCGAAAAGGAGGACAACGGCCGCCGGATGATCCTGCGCTGCCTGGGTCGCGTCGGCGTAGCCCCCGCCCCGAGCATCCTCGCCAAGGTCGCGCTGAACTCGACGGTGAAGTCGGACCGCCAGGTCGCGGTCGCGTCGCTGGGGCAGTGCAAGCCCACGCCGCCGATGTCGATCTGGAAGGGCTTGCTCGAGGCGCGCTCGGCCAGCGTCGGGGTTCGCGAGGGGGCCGCCAAGAGCCTCAGCCGCTACCCGCCCTCCCAGGACCTGCTCCGGGCCTACGCCGGGGTGTTGGGCCAGGAGCCGCCTCCGCCCGGGCAGGTCGTGACCCTCTGCCGCGAGGCGCTGGAGACCATCCTCCGGCGGGACATGAGCCTCGGCACCTGGTTGCTGGGGGAGGGCCTCCAGGACGAGGGGATCGAGCCAGCCCTGCCGGCCCTGACCGAGATCCTGTTGAGTTCCAAGAGCGAGGCCTCCAAGAAGGCGCTCCCGAAGCTGCTCCGTCACGATTCGCCCAAGGTGCGCGCGGCCGCGGCCCGGGCCTGCGGGAAGGTCTATCAGGGCGCTGGGAACCTCGACGAGTGCCCGCAGGTCAAGGAGCTGCTCGAGGACAAGACCGAGGGGGTCCGCGCCGCCGCGTTGAGCGCGATCCAGCAGATCGGCGCGCAGTCGCAGGCGCTGGACAAGCTGCTCGAGCTGGCCGAGAGCCGCAACAAGGACATGCAGACCGTGGCCTTCAGCGCGATGATCGGCGCCAAGGACCCCGCCGTGGTCGAGGCGGCCACGAAGATGCTCGAGAAGGGCAAGCACATGCCCGCGCAGGCGGCCGCGATCCAGGTCCTCGCCCAGAGCCAGGACAAGGGGGCGATCGACGTCCTGATCAAGCGACTCAAGAAGATCAAGGGGCGCCTGAAGCTCGACATCCTGATCGCCCTCGCTCGCCTGACCCAAGCCTCGCCCGGCAACGACTACAAGGACTGGGACAACTGGTGGAAGGAGCAGCGAGCGGGCTTCACCTTCCCCGACCAGAAGCGGGTGGTCACCGGCAGCGCGGGGGACAACCCCTTCGAGCGCAACATGTCGAGCCAGGTGCGCAAGAGCAAGGCCCCGACCTACTACGGGACCGAGGTCCTCTCGCACCGGATCGCCTTCGTGTGCGACATCTCGGGCTCGATGCGCAACCCTTCGCGCACCGATGGCAAGAGCCGGATCGACGTCCTCAAGCAGGAGCTGAGCAACGTGGTCAAGGGCTTGCCCAGCAAGACGGCCTTCAACATCTACACCTTCGAGAGCGACTGGAAGAGCTGGCAGAAGAACATCGTCAAGGCGAACGGGAAGAACAAGAAGGACGCCCTGGACTTCATCGCCAACAGCAACGCCACGGGTCAGACGATGCTCTTCGAGCCCCTGGAGGCCGCGCTCCTCGACCCCGAGGTGGACACGATCTACCTGCTCAGCGACGGCGCTCCTAGCCGCGGACGCTTCACGCACGGCAACGACATCCTGCGGGAAGTGGCGCGCCTGAACCGGACCCGGCGGGTGGCGATCCACACCATCGCCATCGGCAAGCAGAGCAACCTCATGATCGAGCTGGCGCGGCGCAACGGCGGGCTGACGGTTCAGCGCTAGCCCGACGTGATCTACCGCCTCCTCCGCGCGCTCATCCGACACGGGATGCGCGTCTTCTACCGCAGCATCGAGGTCGAGGGCCTCGAGACGGTCCCGACCTCTGGGCCCTTGATCCTCGCGGCCAACCACCCGAACACCCTGATGGACGTCCTGCTGGTGGCGATGATGCTCGACCGCAAGGTGGGCTTCATCGGCAAGGCGACCCTGTTCGAGAACCCGCTCGCGGGCGCGCTCCTGCGCTTCTTGGGGGCGGTCCCGATCCACCGCACGCAGGACGGCGCGAGCGCCGCGGGGAAGGCCGCCAACGCCCAGGCGCTCGCAGCCAGCGAGGAGGCGGTCGCGGAGGGGCGCGCGATCCTGATCTTCCCCGAGGGGGTCAGCCAGGACGAGCCGCGCCTGCAGCGGGTCAAGACCGGCGTCGCCAGGATCGCGCTGGGCGCCGAGCGGCGCGCTCCCGGGCAGGTCCGGGTCGTGCCGGTGGGGCTCGTCTATGACGACTACGACACCTTCCGCTCGCGGGCTCGGGTTCGCTTCCTGGAGCCGATCGCGGTGGCGCCCTTCCTCGAGCTGGCGAAGGACCCCGAGGACTTCACCCCCGTGCGCACCCTGACCGACGCGATCCGGGACAGCCTGCGAGAGGACGTCGTCCACGTGGAGGACGAGAGCCACGATCACCTCGTGGCCCAGGTGGACGAGCTCTACGGTCACAAGGCCAAGGAGCTGGCTGGGGGACGCCTGGCGGTGACCCCCGTGGTGGCCCAAGCGGTCAACCACTTCGCCAAGGAGGACCCCGCGCGGGTGGAGCGGGTGGCGAGCCAGCTGAGCGCCTACCGGGGGGCCCTGCTCGCCGAGGGGGTGGATGACGCCACGATCCGCGGACACAGCCAGGAGCTCGAGCTCGCGGACCACATCCTCTTCTTCGGCTTCTCCCTGATCGCCCTCTGGGGCGCCCTGAACCACCTCCTGCTCTACAACGCCCCGCGCGCGGCCCTGAGGCTGATCCCCGTCCACCGCGCCTATCACGCCTCAGGCAAGTTCCTGGTGGGCCTCCTGGCCCTCGGGGTGTGCTACGGGGCGCAAGGAGCCTTCGTCTACTGGCTCGCAGCCGGACCCCTCAGCGAGCTCGCCGCGGGCACCACGCCCTGGACTCCGACCCTGATCTACGTGGGCACCTTGCCGCTGACGGGCATGATCGCGCTGCTATGGTTCGAGGCCTACGAGAGCCGACGCCACCGGGCGCGGGCGGCGAAGGAGCGGCGGAGGCTCGGCCCTCAGCTGGCCCGGCTCCGCACCCTGCGGGCAGCCCTCTTCGCCGAGCTCGATGCGGCCCAGGCGGACTTCCTGGCTCACCTCGACCGGTTGGAGGAGGGGAGCCCCGCGGCTGCGCCAGATTGACCCTCAGCGTCAGATTGAGAGCCCGTGGATCCCATTTCGAGACGCCGCGGCGTCTCCTTCCGGAACGAAAGCGGCCCGCCTGAGCGGCGGGCCGTCGGCGACGAGCGCGCTGAAGTGGTCTACACCAGCTTGAGCAGCTCTCGCAGGACACGGGCGGAGTGGCGCTGGGGATCGAGGTCCTTCAGCGATTCCTGGGCGCTTTGCTTCACCTCCAGCTTCCCGTGGGCCCAGAGCTCGCGGAGGAAATACTCCGGGGTCTTCTGGTCCAAGTCGAGGAGGGCGTTCTTGACTTCGAAGTTCACGCGCGTCCTTCCTTCCTTCGGCTCCCGCAGGCCTTAGAGCAAACCCAGGGCCGCCATGCGCCCTCGGCTAAGCCCCAGCAAATCGGCGTTCGTGGGGAAGATCCCCCTGCCAACCTGTCGAAACCCGGTCCGCTGTCGCGTCACGCTGCCCAATCCTTCAACGGCCAATCCTTCAACGGCCAATCCTTCAACGGCCAAACCTTCAACGGCCAGTGGCCAGAGAGGATTCATGGTCTCTTCGACCGTCAGGTCCTAGAAGTTGAGCCCGCGCGGACCTTTCATCCGAAATCCATCTGGCTCAGGTCTTTACGTCGAAAGGGGATACCCCGCCTGGCTACTTGAGCTTGCGGAGCAGCGTGTTGCGCCCGATCTCGAGCTCGCGGGCCGCCGCGGTCTTGTTGCCTTCGCAGCGTTCGAGGATCCAGTGGACATAAGCCCGCTCCAGGTCCCGCAGGGGGACCGGCCCGCTGACGAAGCGCGTCGGATCCTCGCTGCCCGGGGCCCCGAAGGCCAAGGGGCCGATCGGGAGGTGCTCGGGGCCGACGGGGTCGTCCGGGCTGAGCACGACGGCTGACTCGAGGCAGTTCTCCAGCTCACGGACGTTCCCCGGCCAGTCGTGCGCGTGGAGGCGCAGCCGCGCTCCCCGTGAGAGCGCCAAGCCGGGGCGATCGTGGCGCCGGGTGAACTCGAACCAGAAGTGATCGATGAGGCGGTCGAGGTCAGCGCCGCCGCGGTCTCGCAGGGGAGGGACCGCGATCTGGACGACCCGCAGCCGGTAGTAGAGGTCCTGGCGGAAGCGCCCCGCCGCCACCTCGCCCTCGAGGTCGCGGTGGGTGGCGCACACGAAGCGGAGGTCGACCCGCACGGGGTCGTTGCCGCCGACCCGCAGGAAGGTCCGCTCCTGGAGCAGGCGCAGCAGCTTGCCCTGGACGGTCTGGGGCAGCTCACCGACTTCGTCCAGGAAGAGGGTGCCCCCGTTGGCGGCGTCGACCTTGCCCTGCGCAGCCCGGGTGGCGCCGGTGAAGGCCCCCTGCTCGTGGCCGAAGAGCTCGTTCTCGATCAGCTCGTGAGGGAGCGCGGCGCAGTCGACCTTCACGAAGGGGCCCTCGCGGCGGGGAGAGTTGAAGTGGACCGCCCGCGCGATGGCCTCCTTGCCCGAGCCGCTCTCGCCGCGGACGAGGACGGTCGCGTCCGTGCGCGCCGCGCGCGTGGTGCGGTCGAACACGACCTGCATCGCCTTGGACTCGCCCACGATGTTGTTGAAGCGAAAGCTGAGCGAGTGCTCCTGCTCGGGGCGCAGCTGGCTGCGGAGGCTGGTGTGGGCGAGCAGCTCGACGACCTCGCCGGCCAGCTCCGCGAGGAGGTGCTCGTCCTTGTCGTCGAAGGTCCCCCCGTCGCTCTTGTTGAGCACCTGAAGCACGGCGATCACCGTCCCCTCGCTGGAGCGGGCGGGGAGGACGAGCATGCTGTCGGTGCGGTAGCCCGTCGCCTCGTCCACACGGCGCGCGACGCGCGGGTCGAAGCTGCCGTGGGGGACGTTGACCACGTCGCCGATCTGCGCGACGTGCCCCGCGACGCCCTCGCCGAGGCGAAGGCGGATCTCGCTCAGCTCGGGGAGGTGCGCGACCCGGCTGACGAGCTCTCCGCGGGCATGGTCGACGAGGTAGAGCGTGCCGCGGTCGGCACGCACGAGGCGCGTGACCTCGTCCATGGCCCGCCCGAGCAGCTGCTCGAGGTCCACCTGCTGCTCGGGGTCGTATCCCGCCAGCGCCGAGCCCAGCCGCGACTCCAAGGTCTCCCCCTCCCCAGGCGCCTCCAGCGCCGATCCCCCAGCCTGCGCCGGGGAGGGGGAGCGCGCAAGACCACCCCTCACAGGGCGAGGGCCAAGCCTTCCCGCGCGGCGAAGGCGCCCTCGAAGCGCTCCTGCGCGAGCCGCTCCATGGCGTCGACCCCCTCGTCGTCCCGAGTCGGGTCGTGGTGGAAGAGCGCCAGACGCGCGACGTCGGCCTGCTGAGCCGCCTGGACCGCCTCGAGCCAGGTGGAGTGGCCCCAGCCCTGCTTGGGCGGGCCGCTCTGGCCGGTGTACTCAGCCCAGTGATACTGGGCGTCGTGGATCAGGAGGTCCGCGCCCTCGGCCGCCTGGATCAAGCGCGGGCTGACCTTGCCGCCGTGCTCCACATCGGTCGCGTAGACCACGGCCTGGCCGCCCGCCTCGATCCGGAAGCTGGCCACGCCGTTGGGGTGCGGCTGCTCGATCGGCGTGATGCGGAAGGGTCCTGCCTCATAGGGCTGCTCGTAGCCGAGGTCGTCCCAGCGCTTGATCCCCGCCAGGAGCTCGATCCCGACCGGGAAGCTGGGCGGCGTCATCTGCGCGGCGAGGGCCTCGCGCAGGGTGCCCCCTTCGCTCGGCACGGCCGCGAAGGTCAGCTCGCTGCCGGGGTGGTAGGCGGCGCCGAAGAAGGGGACGCCCTGAATGTGATCCCAGTGGAAGTGGCTGAACAGGATCGTGGCCTTGGTCGGCGCGCCCAGGGCGCGCCCGAGGGCGGTCAGGCCGGTGCCGCCGTCCAGGATCAAGCGCTCGCCCTCGTGGACCAGCTCGACGCAGCTGGTGTTGCCGCCCGCCTTGCAGAACTCGTTGCCGCTGACCGGGACGCTCCCGCGCGCCCCCCAGAACGTGACCTTCATCGTGACTCCTCGTCGGTTGCGGGGTTGGCTCCTCTCCGGAGCCGTCCCCTCGTTCCCTCAGGAATCCCTCAGGCACGTCACGAGCCAGGTGGCAGGGAAACGACTTAGGCCGCGGGCGCTCCGGTTTGGCGCGCCGAAGCGATCCGGAATGGCGCGGCGCCGCTAGCCCAGCGCGTAGAGCAAGAGCGCGCTGGCCGCGGCGACGTTCAGGGAGTCCGCGGCGGGGTCGATCGGGATCGTGACCTCGCCGTCGGCGAGATCGAGGAGCTCGGCGCTGAGGCCGGCGCCCTCGTTGCCCACCAGGACCGCCAGACGCGCGGGAGGGGAGAGTTGATTCAATGAGCGCGCGTGGAGGGGCGTGGCCTTGGGCCCGACCGTGGCGGCGAGGAGCTCGAGGCCGGGGAGCGCGGCGCGGAGCTCGCTCAGCGCGCGAGGCAGGTCGACCCGGCGCCAGGGGACGACGAAGGTGTTCCCGACCGCGGCGCGGATCGCGCGCGGCTCGAGGGGGTCGCCGCCCTTGGGGTCGAGCAACACCAGGTCGGCGGCGAAGGCCCGCGCGTTGCGGAGCAGGGCGCCGATGTTGGCGGGGTCGCTCAGCCCCTCGGCGACCAGGATTCGCAGGCGGCCGCGCTCGGCCAGCTCCCCGAGGGGGAGCGGGAGCTCGGCTGGGCGCGGGGCGCAGGCCACGCAGCCGCGGTGGAGGTCGTAGCCGACGACCTCGCGCAGCACCGCCTT